>NZ_JAAGPO010000072.1:0-48196 GCF_017104825.1 Burkholderia sp. Ac-20345
TCACGCGCTGGATGCGATCCGCGTGTGCGTGACGGACAGGCTGGGCCGCGAATGGGCGCCCGACGAAAGCGATGCGGAGAAGGTGCTGCAGCGGACCGTGCGCGAAGTGCCGCTGCCCGAGCCGCAACCGGTTTCACCCGACGTGCAACAGGCCGCGTCCGGCGACGTGTCGCAGACCGGCTCCGCAGCAACCGCAGCGGCAGCGATGCCGAACGCCCACGCGTGGCGCGATGCCGAGGTCACGAGCCGCGACGACGTGCACATCGGTCTCGACAAGATGTGCCGCTATTTCGAGCAGCACGAGCCGAGCCATCCCGCGCCGTTGCTGCTGCGGCGCGCCCAGCGGCTGCTCACGCTCGACTTCTACGAAATCATCCGCGATCTCGCGCCGGAGAGCCTGCCGAAGCTGGACCTGCTGAGCGGCGAGCGAAGCGAATGAAACGAACGAAAGGCGCCGCCATGCGGGCGGCGGCGACGGACTGCGCAACCTGATCGATGTGAAGGAGTGGACGATGACGGACAGAACCAAGGCGGCGGGCAGCGGACAGAAGTTCATCGCGCGCAATCGGGCCCCGCGCGTGCAGATCGAGTACGACGTCGAGACCTACGGCGCCGAACGCAAGGTGCAATTGCCGTTCGTGATGGGCGTGATTTCGGACCTGGCGGGCAAGCGTGCCGAGCCGCTTCCCGACCTGCCGGAGCGCAAGTTTCTCGAGATCGACGTCGACAACTTCGACGAGCGGATGAAATCGGTCGCACCGCGCGTCGCGTTCCAGGTGCCGAACACGCTGACCGGAGAGGGGATGCTCAACGTCGACATGACGTTCGAGCAGATCGACGATTTCTCGCCGGCCGCGATCGCACGCAACGTCGACGCGCTGCGCCGGCTGCTGGAAGCGCGCACCGAGCTGTCGAACCTGCTGTCGTACATGGACGGCAAGCACGGCGCCGAGCAGCTGATCGAGCGCGCGATCAACGATCCCGACCTGCTGAAGACCCTCGTGCGCAACCCGCACGAGCCCGCGCAGGGCGACGACGCGACCCAACCGGAGGCCCGCGATGAATGATCCCGTCCAATCCCGCGTCGACGCGCGCGAGGCCGCGCAACCTGCGTTTGTGCACGACGAATTCGCCGCGCTGCTGCAGAAGGAGTTCAAGCCGAAGACGGCCGAGGCGCGCGAGTCGGTCGAGCGCGCGGTGCGCACGCTCGCGCAGCAGGCGCTCGAACATACGGTCGGCATGACGACCGATGCGTACGGCAGCGTGAAGCAGATCATCGCGGAGATCGACCGCAAGCTGTCCGAGCAGATCAACCAGATCCTCCATCACAACGAGTTCCAGACGCTCGAAGGCGCGTGGCGCGGGCTGCATTACCTCGTCACGCACACCGAGACCGACGAGCTGCTGAAGATCAAGGCGCTGCCGGCGTCGCGCAACGAGGTCGCGCGGATGCTGAAACGCTACAAGGGCGTCGCCTGGGACCAGAGCCCGTTGTTCCGCAAGATCTACGAAGAGGAATACGGGCAGTTCGGCGGCGAGCCGTTCGGCTGCCTCGTCGGCGACTTCCATTTCAACCACAGCCCGCCCGACGTCGAGATGCTCGGCGAGCTGTCGAAGATCGCGGCGGCCGCGCACGCACCGTTCATCGCGGGCGCGTCGCCGGAACTGATGCAGATGGATTCGTGGCAGGAGCTGTCGAACCCGCGCGACCTGACGAAGATCTTCCAGAACACCGAATACGCGGCGTGGCGCAGCCTGCGGCAGTCGGAGGATTCGCGCTACGTCGGCCTCGCGATGCCGCGCTTTCTCGCGCGGCTGCCGTACGGCGCACGCACCAACCCGGTCGACGAATTCGACTTCGAGGAAGACACCGACGCCGCGAACCACGACCGCTATACGTGGGCGAACTCGGCATACGCGATGGCCGCAAACATCAACCGCTCGTTCAAGCAGTTCGGCTGGTGTTCGTCGATCCGCGGCGTCGAATCGGGCGGGGCGGTCGAAGGGCTGCCGAGCCACACGTTCCCGACCGACGACGGCGGTGTCGACCAGAAATGCCCGACCGAGATCGCGATCAGCGACCGCCGCGAGGCCGAGCTCGCGAAGAACGGCTTCATGCCGTTCGTGCACCGGAAGAACTCGGATTTCGCGGCGTTCATCGGCGCGCAGTCGCTGTACCAGCCGGCCGAGTACCACGATCCCGACGCAACGGCGAACGCGCGACTGTCCGGCCGCCTGCCGTACCTGTTCGCGTGCTGCCGCTTCGCGCATTACCTGAAGTGCATCGTGCGCGACAAGATCGGCTCGTTCCGCGAACGCGACGACATGGAGCGCTGGCTGAACGACTGGATCATGAACTACGTCGACGGCGACCCCATCAATTCGTCGCAGGAAACCAAGGCGCGCAAGCCGCTCGCGGCCGCGCAGGTGGTCGTCGACGAGGTCGAGGACAACCCCGGCTATTACACGTCGAAATTCTTCCTGCGGCCGCACTACCAGCTCGAAGGGCTCACGGTGTCGCTGCGCCTCATCTCGCGGCTGCCGACCGCGAAGGCGGCCAACGAGTGAGCGGCGGAGCAGGCAACGATCGGCATTCAACGCGGCATTCATCCTGACATCGCACTGAAACGGAGACGGCAATGGGCGTGGCAATGTTTATGAAGGTGGACGGCGTGACCGGCGAATCGGCGGACGCCCAGCACAAGGGCTGGACCGACATCCAGTCGTTCACGTGGGGCGCGAGCCAGCCGGGCGCGATGGCGAGCGGCAGCGGCGGCAACGCGGGCAAGGCGAGCTTCAACGATCTCGTCGTCGCCGCGTACATGGACAAGGGCGCGCCCGCGATCATCAAGAATTGCGCGAACGGCAAGCACCTTTCGACGGTCGAGATATCCGCCTGCAAGACGGGCGGCACGCAGGTCGAGTTCATGCGCGTGACGCTGCAGGAAGTGCTCGTCACGTCCGCGCAGGTCGCGGGCATCGATCCGGGCGACGTCGCCGACCGGCTGATGATGCACTACGGCTTCCAGGCCGCGAAGGTGAAGAAGCAGTACTGGCAGCAGAACGACAACGGCGGCAAGGGCGCGGAGGTGACCGTCGGCTGGAACATCAAGGAAAACACCGAGATGTGACGGCGCGGAGACGACCATGGACGACCCGCGAACCCGCGACGGCCGGGAGGGCAGCCTGCGCGATCGGCTCCAGCCCGCGCTGCTCGACCGGCTCACCGACGACACGCCGCAGCGCGCGACCGAAGCGCCCGGCGCGCAGTGGATCGGCACCGAACGCCTACGCGCGGCCGTGCTGCGCGATCTCGCGTGGCTGCTCAACACGCGCAACGCGGAGGACGGCTTCGTCGACTGGTCGGCGTTCCCGCGCGCGCAGGCGTCGGTGCTCAACTACGGGATGCGGCCGCTCGTCGGCAAGCCGATGTCGGGCGTCGAGCGGATGTCGGTCGAGGCGTCGATCCGTGACGCGATCATCCGCTTCGAGCCGCGCATCGCGCCCGACAGCGTCGACGTCCGCAGCGTGATCGACGCGGCCGGCGGCCGCGCCGGCGAACGACGCCACAACGTGCTGCTGTTCGAGATTCGCGGCACGCTGTGGTCGATCCCGCATCCGCTCGAATTCGTGCTGCGCTCCGACCTCGATCTCGAGACGGGCGCGATGTCGCTGCAATCGGTGGCGGGGGCCTGACGCGATGGATACGCGCCTGCTCGACTACTACAACCGCGAACTCGCGTACCTGCGCGAGCTCGGCGGCGAATTCGCGCAGCAGTTCCCGAAAGTAGCCGCGCGGCTGCGGCTCAATGAATCGGGGCCGCCCGACCCGTACGTCGAGCGGCTGCTCGAAGGCTTCAGCTTCCTCACCGCGCGCGTACAGCTCAAGATGGACGCCGAGTTTCCGCGCTTCACGCAGGCGCTGCTCGATGCGGTGTATCCCGGCTATATCGCGCCGCTGCCGTCGATGGCGATCGTGCGGTTCGCGCCGATGCTGAACGAAGGCAGCCTCGCGCAAGGCTGGCGGCTGCCGGCCGGCACCGCGCTGCGCGCGCGTCCGGCCGCGTCCGAGCAGACCGCATGCGAATTCCGCACCGCGCACGACCTGACGCTGTGGCCGCTCGAACTGACCGATGCGACCGTCACCGGTGCGCCGTCGTGGCTGCCGCGTGGCGCCGTCGTCGCGCGACAGGACGTGCGCGGCGCACTGCGCATCCGGCTGAAGGCGCGCGGTGGCGCCAAACTTGCCCAGTTGCCGCTCGACCGGCTGACGTTCCATCTCGCGGGCCCCGAGCGCGACGCGCTGCACCTGCTCGAACTGATCGCCGCGCATGCGCTCGGCGTCGTGTGCCACGATCCGGTGCAGCCGCCGCGCTGGCTGCATACGCTCGACGCGGACGAGATCGTCCACGAAGGCTTCGATCCCGCACAGGCGATCCTGCCCGACGACGGCCGAAGCTTCCACGGCTACCGGCTGCTGCGCGAGTATTTCGCGTTCCCGGCGCGCTTCCTGTTCTTCAGCATCGGCGGGCTGCGTGCCGCGCTCGCGCGCGCGACCGGCGACGAATTCGAGCTGACCGTGCTGTTCGACCGCCACGATGCGGCACTCGAAGCGGCCGTCAGCGCGAAACACCTCGCGCTCAACTGCACGCCGGCCGTGAACCTGTTCGCGCGCCGCGCCGACCGCATTCCGCTGCAACCGGGCGCGCGTGAGCACCATGTCGTCGTCGATCGCAGCCGGCCGCTCGACTACGAGGTCTATGCGGTGCAGCGGCTCGCAAGCGAGCAGCGCGACGACGGCCAGTCGCGCGAATTCCGGCCGTTTCATGCGTCGTTCGCGCGCGACGACGGCAATCACGGCGCGTACTACACGGTGCGGCGCGAACCGAGGCTCGTTTCCGCACAGGGGCGCGCAAGCGGCACGCGCACCGGCTACGTCGGCAGTGAAACCTACGTGTCGCTCGTCGACAGCCAGTGCGCGCCGTACGACGAGACGATGCGCTACCTGGCGGCCGACACGCTGTGCACGAACCGTGATCTCGTGCTGCTGCAGCCGCCCGGCGACGCGAACACGTTCACGCTGCGCGTATCGGCCCCGGTCGAAAGCATCGTCGCGATCCGCGGCCCGTCGCGGCCGCGCCCGCCGATCGCTGACGCGCAAACCGCGTGGCGGCTGATCCGCCATCTCGGGCTCGCACGCCACACGCTGACCGATCTCGACGACGAAGAAGGCGCGCATGCGCTGCGCGAACTGCTCGGCCTGCATGCCGATCCGGCCGACGCCGCGATGCGCCGGCAGATCGACGGCGTGTTGCGCGTGGCGTTCTCGCCGGTATTCCGCCGGCTGCCGGCGTCCGGCCCGCTGATGTTCGGGCGCGGCGTGCAGGTCGACGTGACCGTCGACGACCATGCATTCTCCGGCGACAGCCCGTTCCTGCTCGGCGCGGTGCTCGAACAGTTCTTCGCGCGCCACGTGTCGATCAACGCATTCGCCGAATGCGTGCTGACCAGCGCACAGCGCGGCACGCTCGCACACTGGCCAGCGCGCATCGGCAGGCGGCCCGCGATATGAAGCGCGACATGACACCGGGTGCCGGGCCCGCCGCAGAAGCCGCACGCCGCGACGCGTGGTGGGCCCGCCTGCGCACCGCACCACACGGTTACGACCTGTTCCAGGCGCTTCGGTGGCTCGATGCGCTGTCGCCCGGCCGTGCGCCGCTGGGCCATGCCACGCGGCCGCGCGATGAACCCGTGCGGCTCGGGCAGCAGCCGTCGCTCGCGTTCGCGGCGTCGATGCTGGCCGGCGTGAGCGACGAGGGCAGCGGCATGCCGCCGCGCATCGCGATCCACGGGTTCGGGCTGTTCGGCCCGAACGGGCCGCTGCCGACGCACCTGACCGAATACGCGCACGAACGCGCGGCGCAGCACGACGACCCGACGTTCGCCGCGTTCGCCGACCTGTTCCATCACCGGCTGATCCTGCTGTTCTACCGCGCGTGGGCCGACGCGCAGCCGACCGTGAGCCTCGATCGCCCGGAGCGCGCACGGTTCGACGGCTATGTCGCGAGCCTGATCGGGCGGGCGGCGAATGGCGACAGGCCGGCCGCGCAAGCGGGCACCGACGCCGACACGCTTGCACCGCATGCGCGCTATTTCCATGCGGGCCATCTCGTACGGCACACGCGCAACCCGGAAGGGCTCGTGCAGATCCTGCGCCGGCATTTTGGTGTCGAGGCCCGCATCGTCGAGCACGTGCCGCAGTGGGTCGCGATCGAACGTTCGCAGCGCTGCACGATCCGCGCGACGCGGCCGACGTTGCGGGTCGGCGCCGTCGCGCTCGGCGTCGCGGTGCGCGATGCGCAGTCGCGCTTCCGAATCGTGCTCGGCCCGCTGTCGCTCGACGCGTACCGCCGCTTCCTGCCGGGCGGCCCGCATGCCCGGCAGCTCGCGCAATGGGTGCGCGAATACGTCGGCATCGAGTTCGACTGGGACGTGCAGCTCGAACTCGCGGCCGATGCGGTGCCGACGATCGCGCTCGGCGCGCCGCAAGGCATCGGCCGCACCGCGTGGCTCGGGCAGCGGCTCGATCCGGGCCCCGCGCGTGACCTTGTCGTCCGCTACGACGTGCGGCACGGTAGCGCCCCCCTTCATCGCGAAACCGTCTAAACGGGAACCGTCATGTCCGATATCGGCCGCGCCAACCTGTTCGGAAAACTGAATCCGTTTCTCTACGAGACGCTCGAGCAGGCGACCGGCTTCTGCCGGCTGCGCGGCAATCCGTACGTCGAGCTCGTGCACTGGTTCAAGCAGATGCTGCAGCGGCCCGACGGCGACCTGCAACGCGTGCTGCGCCACTTCGGGATCGATGACGCCGCGCTCGACCGCGGGCTGGTTGCCGCGCTCGACAAGCTGCCGCGTGGCGCGGGCTCGGTGTCGGATCTGTCCGTGCATATCGACGATGCCGTCGAGCGCGCATGGGTGTACGCGACGCTGAAGTACGACGCGACGCGCATTCGCGGCGCGGTGCTGCTGCTCGCGATCCTGAAAACGCCGCAGTTGCGCAACGTGCTGGTGGCGATCACGCGCGAATTCGAGCGCATCGTGCCGGACGTGCTCGCCGACGCGCTCGAGTCGATCGTCGAAGGCTCGCCGGAGGCACCACCGGCCGGGCAGGCGGTGCCGGGCGGCGATATGGCGATGCGCGGCGCGACCACCGCCGCCACCGACGGCTCTGCGCTTGCGCGTTTCGCCGTCGACCTGACTGCCCGCGCGCGGGCCGGCGAGATCGATCCGGTGATCGGGCGCGATCCGGAGATTCGCCAGATCGTCGACATCCTGCTGCGGCGCCGGCAGAACAACCCGCTGCTGGTCGGTGAGGCAGGCGTCGGCAAGACGGCCGTCGCGGAAGGCTTCGCGCTGCGGATCGCCGCCGGCGACGTGCCGCCGTCGCTGCGCGACGTCGCGCTGTACCTGCTCGACATCGGGCTGCTGCAGGCCGGCGCGAGCGTGAAAGGCGAGTTCGAGAGCCGGTTGCGCGGCGTGATCGATGAGGCGATGTCGTCCGAGCGGCCCGCGATCCTGTTCATCGACGAAGTTCACATGCTCGTCGGCGCGGGCGGGGCCGCCGGCACCGGCGACGCCGCGAACCTGCTGAAACCCGCGCTCGCGCGCGGCCTGCTGCGCACGATCGGTGCGACCACGTGGTCCGAGTACAAGCAGTACATCGAGAAGGACCCGGCGCTCACGCGGCGTTTCCAGCTCGTGCACGTGCACGAACCGGAAGAAGCGGCCGCGCTGACGATGCTGCGAGGCCTCGCCGGAAAGCTCGAGGCCCACCACCGCGTGCTCGTGCTCGACGACGCGCTGCAGGCAGCCGTCACGCTGTCGCACCGTTACATTCCGGCCCGCCAGCTGCCGGACAAGGCGATCAGCCTGCTCGATACGGCCTGTGCGCGTGTCGCCGTCAGCCAGCACGCGGTGCCCGCGCCAATCGAAGATGCGCGCCGCCGGATCGACAGCCTGCGCGTCGAACAGGAGCGGATCGGACGCGAATGCGCGCTCGGCACCGGCGATACCGCGCGGCGCGATGCAATCGAGCACGACATTGCCGCCGCCCGGACCGAACTCGACCGGCTCGACACGCGCTGGCAGACCGAACGCGACGCATTGACCGCGATCGCCGATGCCCGCGCATTGCTGCTCGACGACGATCCGTCGCATGCGCTCGACGCCGACGCGCGCACCGCGGCACAAACCCGTCTGTCGGCCGCGCAGCAGGCGCTCGCCGACTTGCAGGGCGACGCGCCGCTCGTGCTGCCCGCCGTCGACACGCACGCGGTGGCCGCCGTCGTGGCCGACTGGACCGGCATTCCGCTCGGCCGCATGGTGCGCGACGAAACGCAGGCCGTGCTGAAGCTCGCCGATACGCTCGGCGAACGCGTCGTCGGCCAGAAGCACGCGGTCGAGCTGATCGCCGAGCGCATCCAGACTGCGCGCGCCAAGCTGGACGATCCGAAGAAACCGCATGGCGTGTTCCTGCTGTGCGGGCCGTCCGGCGTCGGCAAGACCGAGACCGCGCTCGCGCTGGCCGACACGCTGTACGGCGGCGAACACAACGCGATCACCATCAACATGAGCGAGTTCCAGGAAGCGCATACCGTGTCGACGCTGAAAGGCGCGCCGCCCGGCTATGTGGGCTACGGGCAGGGCGGAGTGCTCACCGAGGCCGTGCGCCGCCGCCCGTACAGCGTCGTGCTGCTCGACGAGATCGAGAAGGCACACCGCGATGTGCACGAGATTTTCTTCCAGGTATTCGACAAGGGCTGGATGGAGGACGGCGAAGGGCGCGACATCGATTTCCGGCATACGGTGATCCTGCTGACCTCGAACGTCGGCGCCGATCGCGTGATGCAGCTGTGCCGCGATCCCGAGCGCCTGCCTGACGTGCAGACGCTCGCCGATGCGCTACGTGCGCCGCTGCTCGACGTGTTTCCCGCCGCGCTGCTCGGCCGGTTGACCGTCGTGCCGTACTACCCGCTCACCGACGCGACACTCGCGCGGATCGTCGCACTGCAGTTGCGGCGGATCGAGCAGCGGATCGACGCGCATCACGGCATCCGGCTGCGCTGCACCGACGCGGCGACCGCGCTGGTCGTCGAGCGTTGCCGGACGATCGAATCCGGCGGCCGGATGGTCGACGCGATTCTCACGCACACCGTGATGCCGCGCATCGGCCGCGCGATCCTGCAGGCCACGCTCGAGGGCCGCACGCTGTCGTCGATCGAGCTGAGCGCAGACGACGGTGAGTTCGCGTACCGGTTCGACGAGGAGGAAACGACTTGAATCGCGTATTCACACTCGACAGCCCGCACGGCGACGACCTCAAGTTCCATACGCTCGACGGCAGCGACGAACTCGGACGCCTGTTCGAATTCCGGATCGAGGCGCTTGCCGACAGTCACAGCCTGTCGCTGAAGGACATGCTCGGCAAGCCCGTGACGGTCCGGATCGAACAGCAGGACCTGTCGACCCGCTACCTGAACGGGATCGTTGCGCGCGCATCGCTCGCCGGGCGACGCGCCGAGCGGTACTACGGCTACGAGCTGATCGTGCGCCCGTGGCTGTGGCTCGCTACGCGCCGCTCCGATTGCCGGATCTTCCAGAACAAGACCGTGCCCGAGATCGTGCAGGAGGTGCTGTCGACGTACGGCTTTCCGATCGAGAACCACCTCGCCGAATCGTATGTGCCGCGCGACTATTGCGTGCAGTACAACGAGACCGATGCCGCGTTCGTGTCGCGGCTGATGGAGTTCGAGGGGATCTACTTCTGGTTCCGGCACGCGGAGGACACGCATACGCTGATGCTCGGCGACGCGATGTCGTCGCACACCGTGCTGCCCGGCTACGAGACGATTCCGTACATCGCACGCGACCGCACCGCGATCGCCGACGAGGAGCACATCGACGGCTGGCTGCCCGCGCAGGAGGTGAGCGTCGGCCGGCACCAGACCACCGACTACGACTATACGAAGCCGCGCGCCGATCTTTCGTCGCAGAAGGTCGATCCGCGTGGGCATGATCACGACAGCTTTGCGTCGTTTGAATGGCCGGGCGGCTATCGCGACGATGCACCCGGTGCGCATTACAGCCGCGTGCGGCTCGAGGAACAGCAGGCCGAACATGAACGGGCGAGCGCCGATACCGACGTGCGGGGTGCCTCGCCCGGTTATTTGTTCACGCTCGAACACTGCCCGCGCGCGGACCAGAACCGCGAGTACCTGATCGTGCGGTGCCAGTACCGTTTTCAGGAGAACGCGTATGCGAGCGATCCGGGCGCGGAGGCGGTCGTGCATCAGACGATGATGCTCGTGCAGCCGTCGAGCCTGCCTTACCGGTCGCCGCGCGAGACGCCGCGGCCGCGCACCAACGGGCCGCAGACCGCCACTGTGGTCGGGCCGCCGGGGGAAGAAATCTGGACCGATCAGTATGGGCGCGTGAAGCTGCAGTTCCGCTGGGATCGGTACGGGCAGAGCAATCAGGATTCGTCGTGCTGGGTGCGGGTGTCAAGTCCCTGGGCTGGGGGCGGGTTCGGGGGCGTGCAGATTCCGCGGGTGGGCGATGAGGTGGTGGTCGACTTCCTGAATGGCGATCCGGATGAGCCGATCGTGACCGGGCGGGTTTTCAACGGCGAAAAGATGCCGCCGTGGGGGCTGCCCGGGAGTGCGACGCAGAGCGGGTTGCTGTCGCGGTCGTCGCCGGGCGGGACGACCGACCATGCAAATGCGTTCCGGTTCGAAGACAAGAAGGGCGCCGAGCAGCTGTGGATGCACGCGGAAAGGAATTTCGATGCGGAGACGGAAGCCGATCACACGCTGTCGGTCGGGAACAACCATACGCATACGGTCGGGAACGACGAAACGATGCAGGTGAAGAACAACCGGCAACGGAGCGTGGGGCAGAACGAGACGGTGAATATCGGGCAGAACAGGGTGGCGCAGATTGGCGTGGATGAGACGCATGGGGTGGGGGGGAATCGGACGCGGACGGTCGGGAAGAACGAAACCGTGACCATCGCGGCGAATCGTGACGCGACCATCGGTGGCGTGCATACCGAGACGGTCGCGAAAGGCAAGACCGAAACGATCGGCGAAGCCAAGACGCTGAACGTCGGACAGATGTATCAGACGACGTCGCAGGACATGAAAACGCTGGTTGCGTCGGCGCACACCGAAGAGATCGGCACGCGAACGTCGACGATCGCGAACGCGCACACGCACACGGTCGGCGGCGAACACACGGTCAACGTCGGTGCGAACCATACGACGAACGTGCAACATCAGGTGTTCGTCAACGCCGGCGATCAGCTTTCGCTCGTCTGCGGGATGTCCAGCATCGTGATGAAAAGCGATGGCACGATCACGATCCAGGGCGTCAATGTCGCATCGACCGGCACGAATACGCACAGTGTGAACGGCAAGACGGTGACGTCGTCGGCGACCGCGGAGCACACGGTCGAAGGCGCCGTCCTGAAACTGAATCCGTGACGGAGGTCCGCGCGAATGCAGAACTGGCAGCCGACCAATCCGGTGGAGCGCAGGTTCATGGACGCGCACACGGACTGGATGAGTTTCGCGAAAAAGCAGGACGCGCGATTGATGATCTGGCAGACCGACGAGACGGATGCGGAACTCGTGCGGCTGTATTTCCAGGTTCAGGATGAAACGTCGTGCGCGGTCAGAACGATGCGGGCGTCGTTCGTCAACGAATCGGGTTTTGCGAAGGCGCTGACGGACGAGCTCATTGCGTTCTACAACAGCCGGCGTGAGGCGTCCCATGCGCAGGGCATACGTGCTGATTGGCAGGCGCCGTACGACGACGGCAAGAATCCCGTGCTGTATCTGTTCGCGGTGACCGACAGCCTGATGCAGCACCATCCGGACGTTTTCCCGGCGATGGTATTCGTGCTGGAGCCGGTGAAAGTGCGGGATGACTCGGCATGGGTGCGATGGATGGACGATTTGCTGTCGATCATTGCGGTCGCACCGCAGCTTGCCGAGCGTGTGCGCTTTGTCGTACCTCGTATCAAGATCGAGCCATTCACAGCATTGATGCAACGGCATCGGGCAGCGGTGCGCGTCGTGCAAGGCAAGTATTCGATGGCGAGCGTGCCGCGTGAACTGCTGGCGGAATCGGGCGAGCGCGGGCCGAGCGGCGAGTTTCGACGGCATTTCGTGATGCTGACCGAGATGATCGAAGGCGGTAATCCTTCTCGGCTGGAGGAACTGCGTGCCGCGGCGCTGAAGGTGGCTGAGCGCGAGCAGTGGTTCGATCAATGCGTTGTCGTGCACCTGATTGCGGGGGCCGCGTATCTGAAATGGCGTGATCGGGAGAAGGCGATCGATGCGTATCGGAGCGCTGCCAGCAGCGGCATGCGTGCAGTCGAGGCAGGGCATCCGGCGGGGCACAAGCTCGTGGCGAACGGGTTGTTCGGCGAGGCGAGCGTGCATCTGACGCACAAGGACTATGCGCACTCGGCTTATTGCTACGAGCGTGCGGCGGCGTCGACTACGGCGGCGAAGGACGGACTGATGACGGTCGAGGCCTGGCGGATGAGTGCGGTGTGCTGGGAGCGGGCAGGGGAGCGCGAGCATGCACTCGAGGCCGGGTTCAATGCGCTCGATGCAGGGTTGATGATCGACGAGCCGATGCGGGCGAACAGCAATCTGCCGATGGTTGTCGAGTGGATGGTGTCGCAGCTGGGTGTACAGGACCGGCGGCGCAACGCGTTGAGCGAAAAGGTCGCGGCGTTGCGTAGTGGGCGCTGAGCGGAGGCGAAACCGTGGCACTTCTGGCCGTCAAGCATCTCGATCCCGTTGTTGGCGTGGACGTTCATTCGGTGCTGGTCACGCCGGGTACGCCGCCGGTGTTCCTGCCGCACCCTCATGTCGGGTTCATGCTCGATATGCGCGAATACATCCAGGCGGCAAAGGCCGTGGTCGGTTGCATCGCGACGATGATCGTGCAGGAAAAGGTGAACGAATACATCGAACACCACCCCGAAGATGTGAAGAAGCTGGAACACCTGGCCGATGAGGCAAACCAGCAGGCCAATGACTTAATGGGTGGCGGAAAGCTGCCGGACTTCAAGGACGACCCCACTGTCGCGGAGGGGATGAGGCTCGCGAAAGAGGCCAACAAGATCAAGAGCCGCATCAGTGACGATCTTGGCTCGAACGTCGGATCGGGCGGCGGCAGCGGCAGGCCGATTTTCGTGAACGGGATGATGCGTGCCACGGCCGGGACGCATGCGTATCACGTTCCTGGGTTGCATTTTCCGCTCGGGGAATCGTTTGCGCCGCCGCCTGAGGAGGTTGAACCGTCGAACGACGGCGAATCGTTCATGGGCAGCAAGACGGTGCTCGCCAACAACGATCCGATGTCATACATGGCGCTGGAGGCGTTGAGTTGCTGGTCGATCGGGATGGAGCCGCCTCCACATAACAGCGCGCATACGGATCGCACCTACCCGTCGATGCCGAGCTCGGTGATGTTGCCGATTCCGGCGGGGCGGCCAGTGTTGGTGGGCGGGCCGCCGATCATGAACATGGCCGCGGCGGCGAAGGGGTTGTTCAAGGCGTTTCAGGGTTCGAAGTGGGCGAAGGCGCTGGCGGACAAGTTGAACCTGAAGTCGGGGTTCTTGCGATGCAACGTGCTGCATGCTGAGCCTGTCAATGCGATTACAGGCGAAGTTGTCGTGCAACAGCGAGATTTCACGATTGCCGGCCGCCTGCCACTTGTCTGGGAGCGCTACTACAGTAGCAACGATACATGGCACGGAACGCTCGGCGTGGGATGGCAAACACCCGCCGATATCCGGATGGAAGTTGTGCGGCACGCTGGCGTTGACGCAGTATTAGTTCATTTTCCCGACCACGCAACGGCATTCGACGCGATGCCAGGCGCAACCGGTTGGTCGACGCGCGTGCATGATTGGCAGAACGGATATTCTCTGTACCAACGCGACTCCACGTTGATTCTGCGTACACGTACCGGTATCGAACATGAGTTTTCATTACCACACGAACAACGCATTCCGGACGGGTTTGCATCAACGAGTAATTTAACGTTGCCAGTTGAGCGAATAATTGATCTCAACAATAATGCATGGGTGTTTGAACGCGGCCCGGACTCCCGACTCCATCGGGTAGTCGAGTGGAAGTCAGGCGAGCCAACAGGGCGCGTGATCGAATGCAAGCCCGACACCGACAACTTGGTCGAACGCCATTCGAATCTGCACACCACGTTGACACTAATTGGTACAGATGGTGGCCGCTATCCACTCGTTAGCTACGAAAACGATCTGCGTGGTGATTTGGTTACCGTATGCGATGCAATGGAGCAACCGCATTATTTTGCATACGCCGCGGGTCATCGTATGGTTCGTCATACGAATGCACGAGGAATATCCTTCCATTACAACCATCGACTGCATGATGACGGTACCTGGCGAGTTGACCGTGCTTGGGGGGATAACGGCATTCTGGATTATTGCTTCGTTCACGATATTGAGCATCGGGAAACGCGGATCATCAATTCACTCGGCCACACGACGATCCTCCAAGCGAACCAGCGCGGCAATCCGGTGGCACGGATTGATCCAGTCGGGGGGGCAACGACCTATCGATACGACGCGTGGGGTCGAACAAGCTCCGAAACCGATCCGTCCGGTCGCATAAGTACGTGGAAATACGATGCATATGGCAATCTGCTTACGCGCATGCTGCCCGATGGGCGAGTGGTTTCCTTTGAGTATGGAGCCGACCACAACCCAACATGCGTAACCGATGCATGGGGACGGCAGTGGCGATATGCATGGGATGATCGAGGCAACCTGATCGAGCAAACGACACCAGGTCTGGCAACGACAGGCTACGAATATGACCGGCACGGTCAACTTATTGCCGTTACCGCGCCGTATGGGGCGGTGACGCATTTTGACTACGATCGAGATGGCAATCTCGCAGGACTTACCGATGCATCTGGCCGTCGCACTTGGTACACACACGATGAGCGCGCCAACGTCATTCAGATTGTGGACGTGTCGGAGCAAATCACCCGTTACGAATACGATCGCAACGGCAATCTTGTACGAACGATCGAAGCTGGTGGACGTGAACGTCATTGCTACTACGATGGTGAGGGGAACCTGACACGCTATCGCGACGCGAACGGACAGATTACCCAACGGGAATATTCCGCACTGGGGCATGTCATCAAGCTGCATACCCCCGACGGCGGCATAGTTGAATACCAGTACGATACCGAGGAACAGTTAATCGGCGTCGTCAATGAGTGCGGCGAGCACTATCAGTTGAAACGCAATGCGCTGGGACGAATCGTAGAGGAAGTCGACTACTGGGGACAATCCCGCTATTACGAATACGGCATGGCGGGCGAATTGCGACGCAGCGTCGATCCACTGGGACAGGCAATCGACTACAAGACGGATGCGCTCGGGCGTATTGTACAAAAGCAAGTACCCGACTCGCGGCAGCCCAATGGGATCCGTGTTGAAAAGTTCTCGTACGATGATTTTGGCTATCTGGTAACTGCAGAGACTCCGGACAGACGAGTCGAAATGGTGTACGACGTGGCAGGTCGCCTCGTCGAGGAGAAGCAGGGCGACAACTTCGTGATTGGTTATGAGTACGACGCAGTAGGCAACCAGATTGAACGCCGAACGCAGTTGAACGCAGGGGGCAAGCTCATCGAGCATCGGGTTCGTTACGGGTACGAGGCCTTCGGTTCAGTCAGCTCGATCACAATTGACGACTCGGCCGAGATCCACATTGAACTGGATGCACTGGGGCAGACTCGCGTCGAGCATCTTGGGGATGCTCTGCGACGCGAATTGTCTTACACGTCAGCAGGATTGCTGGCCAAACAGACACTGGTGACCAATACCGGTCCCTTGTTCGTCAGCGAATATACCTACAACGCCAACGAAGAGATGACCTCGAAGCAGGACTCTCGGCTTGGTTTCGTACGCTACAAATATGATCCGACCGGCAAACTGATCGAACACGTCGATCCGGTTGGCAAGCTAAATCGCTTCCTGTACGACCCAGCCGGCAATCTGATGAAAACGCGTATCAGGCAGCGCAGCACAATCGACAAGAATTCGCAGATCGACACATGGGTACGGGAAGGCGAGCTCGATGGCTGCAACTACGTGTTCGACCGTATCGGGAACCTCGTGCGCAAGCAGGATAGCCAGCAGGACCTGCGGCTACAGTGGGACGGTGACGGGCTGTTGATCGAAACGTTGACGCTACGCCAAGAGCCAACCTCCAGCACCGATGGAGGTTACATACTCAGCATTCGCACGCGCTACGGATACGATGCATTCCACCGACGAGTGAGCAAGGTCACACGAGTCAGACAGGATGCCAACGTGCCGCCTGAATCTTCGTTCGACAGCATAGCGCTGTCCCGCACCAGCTGTTTTCTCTGGGCGGGCGACCTCCTGGTCGGAGAGTTGTCTCACGCCACCGAGAACGATGCCAATGCATCTTCAAACGCAATCGCTCCGCAACCCGCGATGAGTCGCCAAACAGCCGGCAATTCGGAGCAGGTGATTGGTTTCACCGACGCGCGCGAATGGGTCTATTATCCGGAAACCTTCCGACCATTGGCCGAGGTGCGGTGTAGATACTCAACCAATATTGAATCCACGGACAAAGAAGCTCCGGCGGTTCATTACTTTCACACGGATCCAAATGGAACTCCGACACGAATGATTGATCCGCTGGGAACAGTCATTTGGGAGGGCGAATATGGAGTTTGGGGGGCAATCCGTCGAACCGAGACTTGCGACGAATTCGATCAACCACTTCGACTACAAGGTCAATATCACGATACAGAAACGGGGTTGCATTATAACCGACATCGATATTATAGCCCAGAAGGCGGAATCTTCATTTCCCAGGACCCTATCGGGCTTCTTGGCGGGCTCAATCTTTATCGCTACCTACCGAATGCGATAAATGGAATTGATCCGCTTGGGCTCTCACCTTGGGGAAAGGGCGAGGATGAAAATACAACAGCATGGCGTGGCCCGAACAAGGTCAGAACCAGCATCGAAATATCGCGCCCCAACAGAGGGCTCATATCAGCCGAATATACACAGCAGCCAAAGGGAAAGCACGCAGAGCAAGTCGCCATCTCGGATCACCAGCATGATATTCGTGGGGCACGGGTGAATTTTACTCAAATCGAAGGGCTGTACGTTCGCTTGAAGCGCACGGACAAAAATGCACCGTGGGAACGCGATGAGGAATGGCTTCCCATTAACGTGTGTTCACTGGTATGCCGGCCGGACATATTCGGACAACTGCATCGACTTGGCGCATGCGAGGTTGAGGCCCCCCAGGTAACATCGTACGTTCGAAAAGGGAGTTTCATCGTTCCGGCGCACTTCTTAAAGGATGCTCACCACGAAATGAATGATGAAAAAGATGCTGTTTTAAACAAATGCGAACTCAAGACCGGGCGCACTGATCATGATAGATCTTGCATACCGAACCATCAGAGTGTTGTAAGTAGAAAACAAACGAAATGGTTTAAAGAAAACAAATTATGGAAACCTTGGCCCTGAAACCACATTAAACTCCGAATACAGGCCCAGTCGGAAAAGAGTGGAAAATGAAGAATTGTATCGACGACCTGCGTCGGACGCGCGTGCAATGTCATGTCCGCCACGACAATAGACGATACATTTATGCTCGCGTGAACATGTATCCCCTCGGGGGAGGGTGCGAATGCATGACCGGCATGCGCACTCCCAAGCTACAAGGTCGGCTCGTCCGATGCCGAGCTTCGCCTCGCCCGTCACGCCCCTCGCCCGCAAAGAACTCGGCGCAAACGGCTTCAAGACATGATCGGCGACAAGCGAAAACCGACGGTCAGGACGGACCGTCACCCGACTCGCGAAGTCTTTGGCGATCGAGCCTGCACAAGAAAACAATTATTCGAATTATTTAATTTTTTGAAACAGTGGCGTGAATCGGTCATGCCAACCCATGCATATTGAAATGATCATGCAAGCTTTCTTTAAACTTGCTACGATCATGCGCGCGTCGAGGGGGGCGGGTAATTCGGTTCGCGCACTGCACGACACTAGCGCGTGATCCACGCAGAGACGGCGCGAGAATCAGCGCACGAAGCTGGACCGGAACGGTAACCGAGAGGCCGGCCGGCCCAGGCAGACAATATTTGAACAACAAGGACGTCAACAACATGAGGACCACACGCCAGAAGGTCGCTGCGACGTTGGTCGCCTTCGCGCTTGCCACAGGTTCCGCGACGCCGGTCGCCTTTGCAAAGAGTTCCGGCTTCAGTTCGAGCCGCTCGTCGTCCAGCTCGAGTTCCAGCGGCTCGTCGTCCGGCTCAAGCTCCAGTCGCTACTCATCCAGCTCGAGTTCCAGCAGTTCGTCATCCAGCTCGGGTTATGGTCGCTCTTACGGTTCGTCGAGCTCGAAAAGCTCGTCGTACGACTCATCGGCTCGTTCGTCGACGAGTCCATCCAGCTCGGGTTTCGGCCGCTCATACGGCTCGTCGAGCTCGAAAGGCTCGTCTTACGACTCATCGGCTCGTTCGTCGACGAGTCCATCCAGCTCGGGTTTCGGCCGCTCATACGGTTCGTCGAGTTCGAAAGGCTCGTCCTACGACTCATCCGCTCGGTCGTCGACGAGTCCATCCAGCTCGGGTTTCGGCCGCTCATACGGTTCGTCGAGTTCGAAAGGCTCGTCCTACGACTCATCCGCTCGGTCGTCGGCAAGTTCATCCAGCTCCGGTTACGGCCGCTCATACGGCTCGTCGAGCTCGAAAAACGCTTCCGATGACTCATCGGCTCGTTCGTCGGCGAGTCCATCCGGCACGTCCTCGAAGTCGGGGTTCAGCAGCTCCGGTTCCAGGAAAGTGATCGCCGCGACCGCACTCGGCGGCGCACTGTATGCGGCTCAGTCGAGCCGCGATGCGGCTGCAACGCTGAATTCGAACCAGCCGTCGCATGGCAGCGATAGCGCCGGTAGCAGCAGCTCGCTCAGCCACGGCGCGTCCGGAGATACATCGTCATACGGGACGCAAAGCACCGCGTCGACATCCAGCGCACCCGCTCATGGCGCAGCGCCGCCGGTGGCTGGACAGCAATCCAGCAGCAATGACAGGCTCCTGCTGGGCTACTTGCTCGGACGTAGCAGCTCGCCGCGCGAAACCGTCGTGGTCCAGCAACCGATGGCGCGTTCGGTCGACTCGACCTCAGCATCAAGATATCGAAATACATCCGGCGACGATGCCACGCCGGACGCCGCATCCGACGCCCGGGCGGAAACACTCGCTCAGTCGCCGGCAACGACGGAAAAACAACCGGCAGGGGAAAGCAAGCATCCGATCATGGATGCATTCCTGTTCGGCGGAATGATCTTTATCTCCGCTTGTCTCGTCGTTGGGATGTTCCAGCGTGCGCGCCGCGCGTGGCTACTCAGAAAGGCGCGCTATGCATCCCACACCAACTATCGCCTCTGAGAACGAACATGGGAATCCTTGAACTCGCTCGCCGCATCGGTGAAAAGCGCCTCGACGATTTCGCGCGAGCGCGCACCGCTCAACCGGACCGGGTCGACACCGGACTACCGCTCGGCGCATGCATCGGCGGCATGATCAAGCTTGTGCTGGCCGACTTCGCTCTACTGGAGGGCGCGCTCCTCGTCGTGCCGCCGGACGCACAGATGCCGATCGTTGCGGTCAGCCGCCTGCATATCGACGCCGACGCGGATCTGTCGATTTTCCGGATGTACACGAACACGGGACCTGACAGGAACGGGCAGGGCGCGTTCCTGCAGGTCATGACGGGCAGGGATGATCCCCAGGATATTCGGGAAGTCGCCTACTACCAGTTCCTGTACCGCGAATATCCGGTGACGTCCGAGGAGCAGGATGCATTCCTCGGCAACGGCTACGGGCTCGGGCAGGATCGTTACGACATGGATCGCGACGAGCTTGACCAGATCGCCCATCTCGCCAGGAATCCGGCGCGCGTCGATGCGCTGCTCGGCGGCAACGATGCGATCGGGTTCGAGCGTGACGCGCCCGGTGGCGACTACATCAGGCCGTGGACTGCTCGGGAGCGTCGTCTGGACGATAGCGTCGGCGAGAAGGGCGTCGAGAAGACGCATTCGTTCATGCAGTACGTGCGGCGCCTGCCGGCCGGCCCGGCGCAGGAAAGCGGCCCGATCGAGCGCCTGTGGATCGATTTCGAGCACGTCGAGACGATGGACGGACACCCGGCGCCGGCCGTCTGGGTCGACTATTTCGCCGGCCTTGCCCTCGATCCGCTGCGAGTCAAGATTTTCTGAGGCGCTAAGCCGCCTCGATCCATCCGCAATACAAGGTTCACCAAGGAGAACACCATGTCTGGCTGGAAACTCGTTTCGTCACTGCTTGCGAAACACGTGGGAACCGTCGGCGATCGTCTGGCGCAACAGATCGCCGCATTCGATCCCGAAACGGCTACGCAAGTCGACCGCGACAACCTGCAGGCGAAACTGCATGAAGTGGCGGTAAAGCTTGCCGAGGCCAAGCAGAAAAGCAACAAGGCGCAAACCGCGGCGGCTGAACTGAAGGCAAGCATCGACGGAGACGTGAAAGCGTCGGTCGTGCTGATCGACAAGTTCGAAAAGCAGGAGATCAACGAAGCAACGCTGACGCAGTTCACCGACGATCTCGAGCGCCGCAAGCGGGATCTGCCGCAGCGTGAGGCCGAAGCCGATAGCGCTCGGCAACTCGTCGAGACGCTGCAGGAAATCCTGCGGACCGTCGAAACCCAGTTGAACGAATTCGATGCGAAAGCACGCGCCGCAATGGCGGACCTCGCGCAGGCACAGGCTGATCGCGAGCGGGCTCAATTGATGCAACAGCAGCAGGACGAACTGAACCGCTTGCGCGCGAGCACCGGCTCCGCTTCAACCGGACTTGGCGCGTTGCAGGCTGCTGCCGCCCAGGCGCGTGTCTCGGCCGACGCCGCGCAGACCGTGGCCTCCATCGGGCAAAAACCGCTCGATCAGCAGGCTGCGGTCGAAGAAGCGCGTCGCATCGCTGCGGGTGGCGCTCCCGCCGGCTCGGAATCGGTGATTGATCGCTTGCGCCGGATCTCGCAGTCGTAATCGGGTGGGCCGCGCGCCGGGGACGACGGCGCGCGGCAAACAGAGTCGAATCTGGGCGGTTAACATCAAATCAATCTTATTTGACATAACGTGAATTATCGATAGTTTGTGTTGTGGTAGCTTTTTAGAAATGTCGTGTTCTAGCCATTTAGAAATGTCGCGTTTGGACCTCGGTAAGCTTGCCGGCTCCCCGTCAAACCATGGAGCCGGCGATGCACCGAACAGCACTGGTGACATTGAACATGCGAGAACTCGACCGTCTGAAGGTAATCCAGGCTGTGGTGGACACGGGCTTGAAGCCCGGACGTGCGGCCGAACGGCTGGGCCTGACGGTACGGCAGATCGAACGGCTCGTGATTCGGTACCGGGAATCCGGAGCGGCCGGACTGACGTCGCGCAAACGTGGTCGTCCGGGGAACCGCCGATTGGACGAGGAACTGGCTCGGCGAGCGCTGACGATCATTCGCGACCGCTACGCCGATTTCGGGCCGACGCTGGCTTGCGAGAAGCTCTGGGAATGCCACGGTATCCGGCTGGCCAAGGAGACGGTCAGGAAGCTGATGACGGACGCTGGCTTGTGGGTTCCGCGCCGACAGCGTCCGCCGAAGGTCTACCAGCCGCGAGCACGACGAGCATGCCTGGGCGAGCTGATCCAGATCGACGGCAGCGATCATCGGTGGTTCGAGGAACGGGCGCCGGCCTGCACGCTGCTGGTGTATGTGGATGACGCGACGAGCCACCTGATGATGCTGTACTTCACGCAGACCGAATCGATCTTCAGCTACTTCGAGGCAACGCGGGCGTACATCGAACGCCATGGCAAGCCGGGAGCGTTCTACAGCGACAAGGCCAGCGTGTTTCGCAACGTGAAGCCGGGCAAGACTGGCAATCGCGTGACGCCGTTTGGTCGGGCGATGTACGAGCTGAACATCGACACGTTCTGTGCGAACAGCAGCTCGACCAAGGGGCGAGTCGAACGAGCACACCTGACGCTGCAGGATCGATTGGTCAAGGAGATGCGATTGCGCGGGATCAATACGGTAGCCGACGCCAACGCTTATGCGCCCTCCTTCATCGCCATGTATAACGCTCGGTTCGCGAAGCCGCCGTGATGCGCATCGACCGTTGCGAGACGACGAGAATCTGGACAAGCTGGCGGAGGTTGATCAAGGCGCGATCATCGAACACAAACGCCTAAGCCACGTGCTGCAGGTTGCGCAGGCGCTTCAGGCGCAGCGCGATAACCAACGCGCTTCCGGTTCGCCGTCACGCACGAATCAGGGCCTCGAAGTTCGGAAGCCTGAACGTTTCGGCGTTGCGCCAAAACTTCCTACCGGCATATGGCTGTGTCTTGAGAGTTATGACGTCCGGGCGGCTCTGCCTTCATGCTGATTGGAGTCTTGACGCAGTGTGTTACCGGTTGCCCCTGCGATTGGAAGCCATGCGTAACAGCGCTGCATTGGCAGCACGCAGATCGTGTGCCCGGGGGGCGTGAACAGATGACCGAGGTTCGTGCGATCGAGCGTAGTTGCAGCTCAAGTCCCTCGCCATCGCATTATGCGGGTTCACTGCAATATCAAGTTCGCGCCGCCACGAACCATACTCATATCCTCGGGCAGCATCGATACCGGAGGAATGCCATGCCGACCTACCAATACCGTTGCGAGAAGTGCGGCAAAACGTTCGAGAGCGTCGAGCATCTCGCCGAACATGCATCGGCTCATCCGCCCTGCCCTCATTGCGGAAGCGAACAGGTTCAACACGTACCGACGCCATTTGTCGCGAAGACGTCAAGAAAGAGCTGATCCAGCCTGTCGACTCTATTTTCCCGTTCGCCAGGTGCTAACGCCGAAATCGCTTACGAGGCAGCGCGTCTGGTTCAACGAAGATTTTGAGGGGCACGCATCGGCTATGCCAGCGTGGCTTACCAAAAATCTGGATTGTCAGTGACAGCCCCGTCGTGATACAAGGTAGCCGCTGTCTGGCACAGGCCAGTCGCATCATTTACAACCGATTTCCTTGGAGCGTTCAGAGTATGGCAACAGGTACCGTCAAGTGGTTTAACGATACGAAGGGGTTCGGATTCATCTCGCCGGATGACGGCGGCGAAGACCTGTTTGCGCACTTCTCCGAGGTTCAGGGAAGTGGCTTCAAATCGCTTCAGGAGGGCCAGAAGGTCAGCTTCGAGGTCAAGCAAGGCCCCAAGGGGAAGCAGGCCGCCAGCATCAAGCCGCTGTAAGCTCTCCCCGCAGCGAACACGCCCGGTCAGGACAACGATCAGGCCGACGCGTGATCGCCGCAAGTCTGGAGCCGGGCGTCGGATACCACGCCCGGCTTGCCTCAGCGCTCTAGAAAGGGCCTGAGCTTGTCTGCACGGCTGGGATGCATCAGCTTGCGCATCGCCTTGCTCTCAATCTGACGGATCCGCTCGCGGGTCACGTCGAACTGCCTGCCGACCTCTTCAAGCGTGTGATCGGAGTTTGTGTCGAGCCCGAATCGCATCCGCAGAACCTTGGCCTCGCGCGGCGACAACCCGTTGAGTGCCTCGTCGATCGCCGCGCGCATGTTCGCGTGAATCGCCGCCTCAGCCGGCGAACTCGCGGAAACATCCTCGATCATGTCGCCGAGCGTTGCATCGGCGTCGTCACCCACCGGCGTTTCGAGCGAGACAGGTTGCTTGGCGATCTTGAGGATACTGAGCACTTTCTCCTCGGACATCTCCATGCGCTTTGCGAGCACTGCGGGATGCGCTTCCTGCCCAGTCTGTTGCAAGATTTCGCGCGATATCCGGTTCAGCTTGTTGATCGTCTCGATCATGTGGACCGGCACGCGAATGGTTCGCGCCTGATCGGCGAGCGCACGCGTGACAGCCTGCCGGACCCACCAAGTCGCGTAGGTCGAGAACTTCCAGCCGCGCCGGTATTCGAACTTGTCCACGGCCTTCATCAGGCCGATATTGCCCTCCTGGATCAAATCCAGGAACTGCATGCCGCGATTCACGTATTTCTTGGCGATCGAAATGACAAGACGAAGGTTCGCCTCGATCATCTCGCGCTTCGCCTGCCGCATTTTCAGTTCCGCGGCACTCATCTGGCGGTTGATCTGCTTGAGCTGCTGGAGCGGCAACGAGACCCGGGACTCGATGTCGACGAGCTTCTGCTGCGCCGCCTGAATCGCCGGCTGATGTCGCTCGAGCGCCGCGCCAAACTGCTGCGAGGTAGCCGCCGTGCGGTTCGTCCATTCGAGGTCGGTCTCGTGGCCCGGGAACGACTCGACAAACGCGTCGCGTGGCATGCCGCAACGGTCGACAGCAATCGCCAGGATGCTGCGCTCGATCGCGCGAACCTCAGTCACTTGCCCATGCACAATGGCGCACAGGCGGTCGATGGTCTTGGCCGTAAAGCGGATCGGCGCGAGTTCATGCTGGATCGCCGTGCGCACTTGCGCGGCGGCTGCGGAACGGGCATCGCCAGTAACAGGCACATCCGGCAACTGCTCGAACAGTGCACGCACGCGCGCGAAAATCACAAGACTGTCGTTCGTGAGTTCTTCGAGGCGTGCCGCGTTCACCTTCTCCGAATCCCCGGCGTCCGTTTCGACGTCGTCTTCGTCCGAATCATCGTCGGCGGCGAGTGCTTCCGCATCCTCTTCCTGGGAGTCCGGCGTCATTTCGCTTTCGTCGGCGTCGACACTGATGCCATCGACCAGTTCGTCGATGCGCAGTTCGCCGGCAACGATGCGGTCGACATCGGCAAGAATCGTGGACACGATCGACGGACACGCGGCAATCGCTTGAATCATGTCCTGCAGACCATCTTCGATCCGTTTCGCGACCTCGATTTCACCGGCGCGGGTCAGCAGTTCGCTGGCCCCCATCTCACGCATGTACATCCGAACCGGATCCGTGGTGCGGCCGAATTCGGAATCGACGGTCGATAACGCAGCTTCCGCCTCCTCGTCCGCCTGATCGTCGGATGCCACGGCCGGCGCAGCGTCGGTCAACAGGAGCGCTTCGGCGTCCGGCGCTTGTTCGTACACGGCCACGCCCATGTCGCTGAACGTACTGACGATCGTGTCCATCGCCGCCGTTTGGGCAAAGTTGTCGGGCAGGTGATCGTTGATGTCCGCGTGGGTCAGATAGCCGCGCTCGCGACCGAGCGCGATCAACGCGCGCATCTGGTGCTGGCGCTCCTCATTCTGGCGTGCCAGTGACGCGGTGTCCGTCGGTGTCAGGGCCTGGGCCTTTCCCTTCGACACGCGGCGGCCGGCTTTTGCCGTGACTGTGATTTCAGGGGATGTGGAATCGTTACGATCAGGAATTGCCAATACATGCTCCTCGACAGATGAGCCGACGATCGTCGCGAGCATGACGCCAGAATGGGTTGCCTGCCGGGATGCGAACGGAATCGTGTACGCACAGATAGTCGAGGGCGGGACGCCTCGCGCGAAATCCGTGTGCGCAGCTTATGGGGGGCGTGAATGATACCGGAATGTGTTGTGCGGCGCAACACCGGGGTCTTGGATTTCCATACACTTTGCGCGCGCTAGCTGCGCCAAGGGTGTCAGCAGTCGGCCCCATAACACGCGCTGTTCCTCACCGCCCTCCTTTCCGCTTTTTCCGGTGTCGCTCGCGCGGACAGCACGCTCGTTCGCATCCGTCAACGTCACAAGATCCCGAACATCAATATTTCCCGCCTAACACGATCGCAGCGGCCGCGGTCGGCTAAAATCCCGGCGCTTGCAAAGCGCAGGCGAATGCGGGTCCGATGACGGCAGCATCGCGCTATCCAGCGCGGCACTGCCGTCGATCGTGGCTGAAACACGAGCAGACTCCGCATCTACACAACGCGAGTCCAAGGTAGCGGTATGGCAAAGGTGCTGTTGCTCGACGACGAGGTCGAGTTGCGCGAGGAAATCGCCGCATTCCTGGAACGACGCGGCTGGGCGGTCGATCAGGCCGGCACGGTCGCGGAATTCCAGGAACGGGCGTCGGATCTCGCATTCGCGATCATCGACGTGATGCTGCCGGACGGTAGCGGCTTCGATGCGGCCACATGGCTCAGGGCTCGCCATCGCGACTGCGGCATCGTCATGCTGACTGCCCGCGGGGACACGCAGGACAAGATCGACGGCCTGATTGGCGGCGCCGATCACTATCTCGTCAAGCCGGTGAAACTGCTCGAACTCGACGCCATTCTCCAGGCACTCGGCCGCCGGGTGGCAAACGACTGGCGGCTCGACTGCCAAGCGCGCGTGCTGACCGCGCCGGCCGGTGGCCGGCTCGATCTGTCGGCAAGCGAGATCGCCCTGCTCGCCCTCCTCGCACGGCATCCATCCAAGGCAGTCAGCCGACGACAGATCGCGGAGGATTTCGGTTTCAACTGGGTCGACTACGACGAGCGCAGGCTGGAGACGATGGTCAGCCGTCTGCGGCAGCGCTGGCGAAGCGAGGCGGGTTCGGAACTACCGTTGAAGACCGTCCATCGCACCGGTTACACGTTCGCCGCGCCGCTGATGCTCGCCTGACCGGCAACGGCCGCCCTGTCCGCGTTCACGTTCGTGGGCAAAAAGACCGTAGCCCGGCAGCCGTGCCCTGCCTCACTGACCAGGTTCAACGTACCGCCCTGCATCTCGACCATCCGGCGCGCCAGCGGGAGACCGAGGCCCGTACCCGGCTTGCGCCCCACGTTGCGGCCGCGATAGAAACGGTCGAACACGTACGGCAGGTCCGCCGGCGGAATGCCGGTGCCGTCGTCCTCTACTTCCAGCGCCACGCCGCCCGGCACACGCCGGCCGCGCAGCACGATCCGGGTGCCGGCGGGCGTGTATTTGACGGCGTTGTCGGCGAGCGTGCGCAGCACGAGGCGCGTCAGGCTCGCGTCACACGCGAAGGTGTCCGGCAGGTCTTTCGCGTCGATCTCGAGGCGGTGGCCATCGGACAGCGCACTGGCAGCGGTGGCCGCATCGTCGAGCAGCGCCGCCAGCCGGGTGTCGCCGATGCGGGTTCCGCGTCGCAGCAGCTCGAACCCGTCCTCGTGAAGCGAGTCGTTGATCAGCACCGTCAAACGCTGCGTCGCGCGCAGGATCTTCTGGTAGCGCGACGAGGTCAGCGGATCGGCGCGGGAGTCGTCGAGGTCGAGGTTTTGAGCGGTGGCGTCGATGACTGCCAGCGGCGTCCGCAGCTCGTGCGACACGGTTGCCAGAAGCTGGCGCTGCTCGTCCTGTGCACGCTTTTCCATCGCCAGCGACGCTTCCACTTGTTCCATCGCCTCCCGAAGCGCCTGGGTGCGCAACGCGACCTTTGCTTCCAGATCGCGCTCGGCCTGGCGCGCGACATGCAATGCGTCGGCCTGTGCCGCTTCCATCGCATTGCGCATCGCGTTGTAGCGCGAGCTGATCGCCGAATTCATGATCAGCATGAACGCGAGCATCCCCAGATATCCGGCGTTGTCGGCGAACAGGCCCGGCGCAATCCAGCCGACGTTGCGTGCGACACGTAGCGCACTGCCGCCGAGCAACAGCAGCAGCACGAGCACGACCACGCGTGCATGCCGGTGTCCGCGGGCAGTCAGCCAGAGCGCAACGCCCATCGTGACGAGGATGACCGCCATCTGCCAGAACAAGTAGAGCGGGCGCACCCACCAGACATTGACCACCAGCATCAGGGGCGCGGCAGCCAGCGCGACGACGATCGTCAGTGCGGAAAAAGCGACCGTCGGACGCCGCCAGCGCCCGTTGAACAGGCCGAGGTAATGCGCGGTGAACAGCGTGCCGGCGGGCGTGCCGAGCAGCCAGCTCAGCAGGTAGACAGCATTGCTCGCGGCCGGAAAGTCCGGCAGCAGGTATTGATAGATGTAGCCTTCGGCGCCGAGCGCGGTGAGCAGGTTCACGATGACGCTCAGCCCGTAGAGCCCGAACGACGCATCGCGCGTCACCCGGAAAAGCCACAGGCTCGAGACAATCAGCACGAGATGCGCGGCGTCCAGCAGGCCGAACAGCAAGGATTCCTTGCTCGTTGCGGAGATGAACGCGTCGGGCGACCACAGCGCCATCGAGAAACTCATGGTGCTGGTGCTGCGGATTCGGAGATAGAGCGTGACCGGTTGGCCCGCCGGAAGATCCAGGCGAAAGACGGGGTTGCGGTACGCGATGTCGCGCTGCTCCACCGGCTTGCGATCACCCGCGACGTGGCGCTGGTACCCGCCGCCCGGCTGCGGCACGTACAGCATGACGTCGTTCAGCAGCGACGACCGCAATTCCAGCAGCCACATCGGCGGTGCGCTCGCCGGACGCGTCACGGTCAGGCGCAGCCACGCCGCGCCGTTGACATAGCCGAGCGCAGGCTCCGACGTCTGGCCGATGAACGCGCGCGCGATCTCGGGCTCCGACATGCGCTCGACCGTGAGCGTGTTGCCCGGATCGCGCAACAGATCCCAGCCGTTCCGGATGCCAACCTGTCCTCCGTCCGGCAGCGTAATGGGCGTTGCCGCCGAGGCCCCCGAGGCCCAGGCAATCAAGATGAGGAAGGCGAGCCGGAACATCATGGGATTCGTGCTGGTGTCTGCGATCGGGCGACACTATAACCGAACGCGCGACGCCCTCCGGCGTCCCGGTGCCGCCCGCGCGCCGGATGTCAGAACTTGTCAGTTATCGCCGGGCACGCTCATTTAAGATGCACGCCAATCAGGGAGGCGCGGGCGCGGTTCGCCGACAGTGAATGCCCGAAGCCCTTGACCAGCGGCACCACCCTTGCCTGCGCCCCGCACGACGACGGCGCATCGACGCCGAAAACAACGATACGGCCGGGCTGGCGGCGGCATTCTGACGAGCATACATAAAAAATCAGGCACGAGGCGCTCGTTGGACAGCAATGCCGTCGCCGTCGACGGAGGTCGGCGGGGTTTGACGGGTTTGGGTGGTGTCGCGCGTGAAGATGGCGGGCAGTGGTTCGTCCTTCTCCAGCCTCGCCTGGCCCAATGGGGCCGGGCGGGGCCGGAAGCGCCGCGATGCACGACTTGCGTTGCGCTTCGTCGCCGCGCTTCGGCGAACTCGGCTCTCGCACGAACTGACCGCCGAAGATTCTTCAGCGAAGGCCTGCGGCACCTCAACTCGACAATCAGATCAAACAACGACGCGTGCCAACCGACTGCGAATGATCTCCGTCGCCTCGCTCACGATGCGATCGACGAGTTCCTTCACGGTCGGGATATCCCTGATCAACCCGACGACCAGGCCGCACGACCATGCGCCCGCGTCGAGCGCACCTTCCTTCATGATGCGCGGATACACGCCGGCGACCTCTTCGACGATATCGTCGAACCGGATACTGGCGCCGAGCCTGCTTTCCTTTTCGAGGATGCGATCGACCGCGGCATTGCGCAGCACCCGCTCGGTATTGCGCAACGGGCGCATGACCAGGCGCGTGTCCAGTTCGGTGGCCGCGACCAGTGCCTGCTTCACGTTCTCGTGCACCGGTGCCTCGCGGGTGGCGATAAATCGCGTCCCCATGTTGATGCCCTCCGCGCCCAGCGAAAGTGCCGCAACCAGCGACCGGCCATCGGCCATGCCGCCGGAAGCCACGAACGGAATCTTGAGCTCGTCGGCCGCGCGTGGCAGGAGAATGAAGTTCGGAATGTCGTCCTCGCCGGGATGACCACCGCATTCGAATCCATCGACGCTGACCGCATCGCAGCCAATCGACTCGGCCTTCAGCGCGTGACGAACCGACGTGCACTTGTGGATCACCTTGACATGCGCCTCCTTGAGCGCTGCCAGATAGGGCTGTGGGTTGTTGCCGGCCGTTTCGACGATCTTGACCCCGCCTTCGACGATGGCCCGGATATAGCCGGGATAGTCGGGCGAAGTGACCGTCGGCAGGAACGTGAGGTTCACGCCGAACGGCTTGTCGGTCATCTCGCGGCAACGCCGGATTTCGGCAGCGAGATCGGCCGGCGTCCGCTGCGTCAGGCCGGTGATGATGCCGAGGCCACCGGCGTTGGAGACGGCTGCCGCCAGCTCCGCATACCCGACGTGGTGCATGCCGCCCTGAATGATCGGATATTCGATGCCGAAGAGTTCTGTGATCCTGGTTTTCATGATGTTTTCGGTTCAGGTTGAGACGAAAGCGCCTGCGCATGCAGGAAACGCGGTGCGACCACGACGTGCGTCACTGCACGGCTGAATCGCCGGTGCGAAGCCGACGGCAATCCACGCAGCCAGGCAACGGAGGCGCCGGAGATACCCGCGCGCCGGCCGCATTTGCCTTCGCGCGGCCCGGGCATCACACGACACCGCCGCCCCTGCGCAGCCGACCACGTTGACGATCCGGCCACCGCCCGGCGCTGGCGCCAAGTAGACACCGACAGTTTCCTCGCAGTTCGAATTGCCGTACATTGGCTAAACTGACACATTGAATGCGATATCCGACACACGATGCCCCGCGCCGCCATCCTTGCGTATGACGATTGCTACGCCTCCAGCCTGGGCGGGTTCGCCGACATCCTTCAGATCGCGAACGCGCACTTGCGGCGACAAGGAGGCAATGGAAATACGCAGTTCGAATGGCGGTTCGTTTCTCCGACGGGGGAGCCCGTCATGGCCAGCAATGGGCTGCAACTGAACACGGAGCCGATCCGGCCGCGCGAGACGTTCGACCTGGTGTTCATTCCCAGTGCGCACTACGCGAGCGGCAAGGCCTTCGACCAGTTGCTGGCACGACAATCTGCCGCATGCGGCTGGCTGGTTTCGCAATGGAACGCGGGGGCCTACCTTGCAGCCAACTGCACCGGCACGTTCGTGCTGGCCAAAACCGGCCTTCTGGACGGACGGCCCGCGACGACCACGTGGTGGCTGGCTGACCAGTTTCGCAGCCGGTTTCCCCGTGTCGACCTTCAGCTGGAACCCGTCGTCACCGAGGCCGACCGCCTGATCTGCGCCGGCGCGTCAGCGTCCTACCTGCTGCAGACCATCCATGTCATCGAACGCTTCTCCGGGGCGGTCATCGCCGCGCAGTGCGCCAAAGCCATGCTGATCGACGTCAGCCAGACGAAGCAATTGCCGTATCTTCCGTTGCTGACCGACAAGGCGCACGCGGATTCGCTGGTTCACCGCGCGCAGCATTGGCTGCAGAAGCACATGACGAAGGACGTGAAGATGTCGGAGATGGCGCATGACCTCGGCGTGAGCGAGCGCACGATCATCCGTCGATTCCAGGCAGCGCTGAACCAGCCGCCATTGCGATATTTGCAGAGCCTGCGCATCGAAGCCGCGCGCGGTTTGCTGGAGGCCGGCGATCTCAGCCTCGAGCGGATTACGGCCCAGGTGGGATACAGCGATACGAGCTCATTCTGCCGGCTGTTCAAGGACAAGGTCGGCCTCAGCCCCGGTGCATACCGGGATCGCTTTCGGCCCACGGGGGAATCGCAACAATGACCGGTTGATTGCGGACGGCTGCCCACCCGCCAAGCCCCCGCCTCCCCGTCACCACCCTCGCCCCGGCCACACAATTCGTCTGTAGAATCAGCGTGTTCGCCGCTCACGACACCGTAAAAGACATGATCCTCGGCCGCCGCCCCGGCGACGCCCTGCGATCTTTCATCGACTCGGTCCGGGCGTCGTACCCGCCATTTCCAAGTCAGGCGCGGCGGCAAATTCTGTTCAAGACCGGGCCCTCGAGGCCCGACAGGATCGAGCGACACCCACACAATCAGTCGGAGGGCATCATGGCGATTCACGAAGTCTTTCCCTATTTGCGAGCCAAGCACGCGGACGAAGCCATCGCGTTCTATACGAAGGCGTTCGGCGGGCAGGAAAAATTCCGCCTCGTCGAACCGTCGGGGCGCATCGGCCACGCGGAATTGCAGCTCGGGCCGTGCACGCTGATGATCTCGGACGAGTTCCCCGAATACGATCTCCTTGCCCTCGACCCGGATGGCAAGGCACCGATGCTGCTTCACCTGCTCGTCGACAACGCCGATACGACGATCGCCGCAGCGATTGCGGCCGGCGCGCGGCTGACGCACCCGATCCAGGACCAGTTCTACGGCGAGCGTTCCGGTCAGATTCGCGACCCGTTCGGATACGATTGGATGATCGGGCACACGATCGAAGCGGTCGCCCCCGATGAAATGCAGCGGCGTTATACGGCGCTGCTGGCCAGCGACCAGCAGCCAACCTGAACGGTACGCCGCGGGCCGGTCGATCACCCCGACATTCGCGATGCACTATCACCCCGACGATCTCCACCGGCTCTACCGGAGCGTACCGACGCTGCTGCTGAACCGCCCGGCACCGGCCGAACGGTTTCTCGCCGCCGCCGTCGAGACCGGCGCGGAACTCGGGCACGTGCTGCGCGACTACCCGCAGGTCCGCTACCAGCCGCTCGACTTCCACTACCTGTGCCAGCAAAGCCTGTCCGTGCTGGACGACGCGCTGCTGGCCGACCTCACGCGCGACATGCCCCTTGGATGGCGCGGCGCGCAGTGGGCCGCGCTGTTGATCGCGTTATCGGGCGACGCGCGCCATCTGTTGAATCTCGACGAAGTCAGGCGCCACCGCGGTGTCGAGTGGACGGCCGGGCTTGCCGACGCCGCCGTCCGCCCGGAAGCCTCGTCCGTCGGTTTTCGCTGCTGCCGGCTGATCGTCGACCTTCGGCATCAGCTCGCATCGCTGCCGCGTGTCGTCGTGCGCCTGCGGAAGTCCCCGCCGCCGGAAATCGTCGCGGCCACGGCAACGGCCGTCCGGGCTGCGTATCGCCGCGGCGATGTCGCGACGGCGCTGGCGTTCGCGCGCGACTAGACGCGTGGCGACCGTCCGGCCGCGTGCTTCACCGCTCACTCGACGTTGTCCGACACATCCGTCATGCGGATCATGTGCGGCCTCACGCCGTCGTCCATCGCCACCGCCTCCTTCGGATGGATCAGCGCCTCGAGCCGCGCCTTCGTCGCGATGAACTCGGGCGTATTGACCTGCGAATAGTCCCGCGGACGTGGCACGGGCACCTCGATCAGTTCCTGCACCCCGCCCGGATTCGCCTTCAGCACGAGAATCCGGTCGGCCAGGAAGATCGCCTCGTCGAGATCGTGCGTGATGAACAGGATCGTCACGTCGATGTTGCGCCAGATGTCGAGCAGATGCGTCTGCATCCGCGCCCGCGTCTGCGCGTCGAGCGCGCCGAACGGCTCGTCCATCAGCAGGATGCGCGGACGGTTCGCGAGCGCGCGGGCGATCGCCACGCGCTGCTTCATCCCGCCCGACAGCTGGTGCGGATACACATCCGCGAAACGCGTCAGCCCGACGAGATCGAGCCACTGCAGCGCTTCGCGCTCGGCTTCGCCGCTGCTGCTGCCGTTCATCCGGAGGCCGAACATCACGTTCTTCTTCACGGTGAGCCACGGAAACAGCGTATAGCCCTGGAACACCATCCCGCGATCGACGGCAAGCCCCTGCACGGGCTTGCCGTCGAGCAGCACCTCGCCGCTCGTCTGCGCGTCGAGCCCCGCTAGGATGCGGATCAGCGTCGACTTGCCGCAGCCGGACGGGCCGATCACGCACACGAATTCGCGCCGGTACGTACGGAAACTGATGTCGTCGAGTGCAATGCACTCGCCTTGTGGTGTCGCGAAACGCTTGCCGACGTGACGCACGTCGAGTATCACGTCGCGGGTTTTCAAGCGCGCGAAGCGCTCGCGCACCGCGTCGGACTGCATCAGGTAATCGGGAACGGCTTGCGGGTTCTGCATGATGGCCTCTGCGGAAATCGGTCGATGGGTGGGCGTCAACGGGCGTCACGCTTTCAGCGTGCGATCCCACGGAAACAGCCTGCGGCCGAGCAGCCCGAGCACGATGTCGGTGCCGAGGCCGATGATCCCGATCATCAGGATCGCCGCATACACGTTGTCGAAATGCTGGTAGCGCGCCTGCTGGCTGATGTACCACGTGATGCCGGAGCTGGTGCCGACGAGTTCGGCGACGATCAGGTAGGTCCACGCCCAGCCGAGCAGGATTCTCTGGTCGCGATACAGGTCGGGCAGCACGCCGGGGATCACGACGTGCGTGAGCAACTTCAGCTTCTTCGTGCCGAGTGTCATCGCGGCCTCGAACAGCCCGTATTCGAGCTTGCGCGTCGTGTTCGCGATGATCAGTACCTGCTGGAAGAGCGTCCCGATCACGATGATCGCGACCTTCGGCGCATCGTAGATGCCGAGGATCGCGACCATCAGCGCGCCGAATGCGGGCGCGGGCAGGTAGCGGAAGAACTCCAGGAACGGCTCCTGCAGCCGCGCGAGCGCACTGAAGGTGCCGCAGACGATGCCGAGCGGCACGCCGATCGCGGACGAGATCACGAAGCCCCAGAAAATGATCCGGATGCTGTGCCACAGACTCTCGTGCAGCCAGACGCCATCGCGGGATGCCGGCGGTGTCGTGAACGCCGTGTAGAACGCGCGCAGCACCTGGTGCGGCGCGGGCAGGTAGACCGGGTTCACACGCACGCCTTCGGGCACGGCCGCGTGCGTCGCACGCGCATGCGCGAGTTCGTCGTCGAACACGTCGCGGTCGATCTGCATGCCCGGCTGGAAGTAGTCGACGCTTCCCGGATTCGTGATGCGCATTTGCGAATGCCAGATGAACGGCACATAGCTGATCAGGCACCAGACTGCGAACGGCAGCAGGAAGGACGCCACGCCGAGCGTCCATTTGCCGCGTGTCGACAGTTCGCGGCGCACGGCAAGCCATCCGGTCGTGTTGCGGGTCATTGGCATGAAAATCTCCGTATCGTTTCAGGTGCCGGTCGCGCGAATGCCGGGGCGCCGCGCGACCGGACGTTCATTGCAATGCGTGGCTCGCGGCGCTCGCGCGGTAAGCGCGCCAGCCGCCGAAGTGCGTGATGTCCCGCGCGCCGTCGAGCGCCGCGCTTTCACACAGGAAACCCTGCACCCGAGAGCCGTCCGCGAGCGTCAGCGTGCCGATGCCGAGCGGATCGGCAATGCCGGCGACGAAGCTGCCGTAAGCGTCGACCGGCATCTCCCAGATCTCGACCGCGATCGCCGCGCCGCCGTCCGGCACGCGCACGAGGCCCGGCTTGGCGACGCCGCCGGATGCCGCCGCGGACAGCGCATAGAGACGGTAGGCGGGCGCCGTCGTCGTCGCGGCGACAAAACGTCCGCCTCGCTGCGTGAGCTGCCCGTTCAACGGTTCACCACGCAGATGCGCGCCGACGACCGCCACGCGCACGACGCCGTCGGACACGCCGGGCGCAAGCGCCGTCGTTGCACACGCGTCGCCGGCGACACCCGCCTGCAAATCGCCACCCTCGCCCGCGCCGCCGCCGCGTTCGCCCATTTCAGTCCACGCCTGCGCAAGATCGAGCAGCCGCGCGTCGTCGTGCGCGCGACCGACGAACGTGATGCCGAACGGCAACCCTGCATGCGGCCCGGTTTCGCAGCGGCCGGCGGGCACCGCGATCGCCGACAGGTCGAGCAGGTTGACGAAGTTCGTGTAGTAACCAAAACGCGAATTGATGCTGACCGGGTCGGCTTCGAGGGCGTCGACGGTCGCCGTCGTGGCCGAAGTCGGCATGACGATCGCGTCCAGTCCGTCCCATGCGCGACCGGCCTCGACGCGCAACGTCGCGAGCGTGTCGAACGCGGCAAACGCATCGGCCGCGCTGAAGCGCGACGCGCCGCCGACGATTTCGCGGATCACCGGATGCAGCGCATCGGGCTCGCGCGCGGCGAAGGCACCGATCGCGGCGAGCCGTTCGGCGACCCACGGGCCTTCGTAAAGCAGCCGCGCGGCAGCCAGGAACGCGCTGAAATCGATCTCGACGATCCGCGCCCCGGTCACTCGCAGGCGCTCGAGCGCGGCGCGCCATGCGGCGCGATACGATTCGTCGCCGAAGAATTGAAGCTGATCGGCGCGCGGCGTGCCGAAGCGCAACTGCCCGAACGGTCGCGCCGGTTGCGCGCGGAGCCCGTCCGCGCCCAGCAGCGGCTGCCATGCGCGTCCGTACGGATCGCCGTCGGTCACGCCGTGCGCGACGGCGAACACCGCCCGCGCGTCGGCAGCCGAATGCGCGAACACCGACACGCAATCGAGCGACCGGCAGGCCGGCACGACGCCGAGCGTGCTCAACACGCCCTTGGTCGGCTTGAGCCCGACGAGCCCGTTGAACGCAGCCGGCACGCGCCCGGAGCCGGCCGTGTCGGTGCCCAGCGAGAACGACGCGACGCCGAGCGCCACGGCCACCGCCGACCCGGAGCTCGACCCGCCCGACGCATAACGCGGATCGAGCGCATTGCGGCACGCGCCATAGGGCGAGCGCTGGCCCGACAACCCGGTCGCGAACTGGTCGAGGTTGGTCTTGCCGATCGGGATCGCGCCGGCCGCGATCAGCCGCTCGACGACGGGCGCGCTGCGCGCCGGCGTGTAAGCGTAGGCCGGGCATGCCGCTGTGGTCGGTATGCCGGCGAGGTCGATGTTGTCCTTGATCGCGAACGGCACGCCGTACAGCGGCAATGACGCGATGTCGCGCCCGGCCAGCGCGTCGGCATACACCGTCATCTCGGCATGCGTCAGCGGCCGGATCCAAGCGTGATGCGGATCGCCCGCAGCGAAATGCGCGGCGATCGCGCCGACGAGCGCGTGCGGCGTCAGGTCGCCCGCCGCATAACGCGCACGCAGCGCCGCGATCGAGCGGACGCCCGGCAAGATCGAACGTTCCGTCGTGCTCATGCAACCTCCTCGGCGGCGCCCGCCTTCATCACCATCAGCCGCTGGCCGGCCACCACCGCCGCGCCCGGCGCGCAATCGACCGTCTCGATCGTGCCGTCTTCCGTCGCCGTCACCGCGACCTCCATCTTCATCGACTCGACGATCGCGACGACCTGCCCTTCGGTCACGCGCTCACCTGCTTCGACCAGCACCTTCCACACGCTGCCCGATACGTCCGCGGCAATCGCGCGCTGCGTATCGGCGAGCGCGCCGCCTTCCCGCGCGGCGTCCGCATCGCCCTGCGCCGCGTCGCCGACGTATTCGGCATGCCCGGCCACCCGCCACCGTTCGCGCTCCGCTTCGAACGCCGTCTGCTGCGATGCCTTGAACGCGGCGATGGAATCCGCCTCGTCGCGCAGGAAGCGGTTGTATTCGCCAAGATCGAACACCGATTCCTCGATCTTCAGCCCGGCGCGCCCCGCGACGAAATCCGCGCGCAGTTCCGCCAGCTCAGCCTCGCTGACTTCGTAGAAGCGAATCTCGTCAAAGAAGCGCAGCAGCCACGGCTTGCCGGCTTCGAACTCGCGCGTGGTGCGGTGGCGGTTCCACATCTGGACGGTGCGGCCGACGAACTGATAGCCGCCTGGCCCTTCCATCCCGTACACGCACAGATACGCGCCGCCGATGCCGACCGCGTTCTCCGGCGTCCAGGTACGCGCGGGGTTGTACTTCGTGGTGACGAGCCGGTGGCGCGGATCGATCGGCGTCGCGACCGGCGCACCGAGGTACACGTCGCCGAGGCCCATCACGAGATAGCGGGCGTCGAACACGACGCGCTTCACGTCGTCGATGCTGGCCAGTCCGTTCATCCGCCGAATGAACTCGATATTGCTCGGGCACCACGGCGCATCGGGCCGCACCGACTGCATGTAGCGTTCGATCGCGATGCGCGTCGACGGATCGTCCCACGACAACGGCAGATGCACGATGCGGTTCGGCACGCGCATGTCGGCGACTTCCGGCAATTCACGCTCGGCCGCCTGCAGATGCGCGAGCAGTGTGTCGAGCGGCAGGGTCCGCGCGTCGAACTGCACCTGCAGCGAACGGATGCCCGGCGTCAGGTCGAGCATGCCGGGCAGGCGGTGCGCGTCGAGCCAGCACATCAGCGCATGCACGCGAAAGCGCAGGTTCAGGTCCAGCACGAACGGCCCGTATTCGACCAGCACGTTCCGGTCGCCCGAGCGCCGGTAGACCACGCCGATGCCGCCGCCGGCCGACGGGTCGCGATGCAGTACGCAATCGTCCGGCGCACCGGTGGGTGCCGGACGCGCAATCGCGTCGGCGGCTGGCTCGGTTGACACGCCGGCGCGCACGAACTGCACGGTATCGCCCGGCCGCAGTTGCCCGAGCTTCCACAACTCGTCATGCACGACCGTCACCGGGCACACGAAGCCGCCGAGGCTCGGGCCGTCCGGGCCCAGGATCACCGGCATGTCGCCGGTGAAATCGACTGCGCCGATCGCATACGCGTTGTCGTGGATGTTCGACGGATGCAGGCCGGCCTCGCCGCCGTCCGCGCGTGCCCATTGCGGCTTCGGCCCGATCAGCCGGATGCCGGTCCGGCTCGAGTTGTAATGGACCGTCCACTGCGTGCCGTACAGCATCGCGATGTCGTCCGGCGTAAAGAAATCCGGCGCACCGTGCGGGCCATCGAGCACGCCGAGCGTCCACGCGTGCGTCAACGCGGGAATGTCCGCCGCGGCCAGCGTTGCGCCCGCGTCGCCGCGCCCGGCCTCCGCGTCCAGATGCAGCACGTCGCCCTTGCGCAGCGCACGCCCTGCGTGGCCGCCGAACTGGCCGAGCGTGAAGGTCGCCTTGCTGCCGAGATAGTCGGGCACCTGCAGGCCGCCTTTCACGGCCAGGCAAGCACGCACGCCGGCGCCCGTCACGCCGCCCAGCTTCAGCACCGCGCCTGGCCGTGCACGCAGCACCCGCCAGAACGGTGCGGGTTCGCCATCGAGCGATGCCGCGAGCGGCGCGCCGCCGAGCACGAAGAGCGTCTCGGCGTTGAAGCGCAGCGTCGCGCCGACCATCGTGAATTCCAGCCCGGCCGCGTCGCGTGCATTGCCGAGCAACGCATTCGCGAGCGCGAACGCGCGATCGTCCATGGGCCCGGACGGCGGCACGCCGACGTTCCAGTAGCCGACGCGCCCAGGCGCCTGCTGCACGGTGGTCTGCACGCCGCCGTCGAGCACGTCGATCGTGTGCGGCGCGAACGCGAAGCGCGACAGGAAGGCTGTCGTCGATGTACCGCGCGCGAACGTGTCCGAACCGGCAATCGCGCGCAGATAGTCGAGGTTGGTTTCGATGCCGTACAGCTCCGTGCGCGCCAGTGCGCCCCGCAGCGCGGCCAGCGCGTCGCGGCGCGTATCGCCATGCACGATCAGCTTCGCAAGCAACGGATCGTAGTACGCGCTGATCTCGGTGCCCGCCTCGATCCATCCGTCGACGCGCACGTCGTCCGGAAACGCGACATGCGTCAGCAGCCCCGCGCTCGGCAGGAACTGCTTGTGCGGATCCTCCGCATAGAGCCGCACCTGGATGCTCGCGCCGCGCGGCGCGACGGCGAGCGTGGCGAGCGGCGGCAGGTCGCCCTCCGCCTGGAGGATCATCCATTCCACGAGATCGATGCCCGTCACCGCTTCGGTCACGCAATGCTCGACCTGCAGCCGCGTGTTCACCTCGAGGAAATAGAACCGGCGCGTGTTCGCGTCGAACACGAATTCGACCGTGCCGGCCGACGCATAGCCGACCGCGCGGGCAAGCCGCACCGCACTCGCGTGCAACGCGGCGCGCTCTTCATCGGTGAGGTCCGGCGCGGGCGTTTCCTCGATCACTTTCTGGTTGCGGCGCTGCACCGAGCAATCGCGTTCGCCGAGCGCGATCGCATCGCCGCGGCCGTCGCCGAAGATCTGCACTTCGATGTGCCGCGCGTGCTCGACGAATTTCTCGAGATACACGCCCGCATGCGCGAAGTTCGCGGCGCCGAGCCGCACGACGGAATCGAACGCCGCTTCGAGCTGCGCGGCGTCGCGGCACAGGGACATGCCGATCCCGCCGCCGCCCGCGGTGCTTTTCAGCATCACCGGATAGCCGATCGCGTCGGCTTCGGCGAGCGCCGTCCGTGCATCGTCGAGCAGGCCCGTGCCCGGCAGCAGCGCGACGCCCTGCGCAGCAGCGAGCTCGCGTGCGGTGTGCTTGAGCCCGAACGCGCGCATCTGGTCGCCACGCGGCCCGATGAAGCGCAGGCCCGCGGCTTCGCATGCGTCGGCGAAGCCGGCGTGCTCGGACAGGAAGCCGTAGCCCGGATGCACGGCTTGCGCGCCCGTCTCGCGTGCGGCGGCTAGGATCGCCGCGACGTTCAGGTAGCTCTCCGCCGCCGGTGCGGGGCCGACCCGCACGGCTTCGTCGGCGAGCGCCACGTGACGCGCATCGCGGTCGGCGTCGGAGTAGATCGCGACCGACGCGATCCCGAGCCGCTTCAGCGTGCGGATCACGCGGCACGCGATTTCGCCGCGGTTCGCGACGAGGACTTTCGTGAATCTCATTCAGCCTCCCAGACCGTGAGGCGCACCGGCGTCGGGTTGTACCCGTTGCACGGATTGTTGAGCTGCGGACAGTTCGAGATCAGCACCGTGACGTCCATCTCCGCGCGCATCTCGACGTACTTGCCCGGTGCGGAAATGCCGTCCTCGAAGGTCAGTCCGCCGAGCGGCGTGACGGGCACGTTCATGAAGAAGTTGACGTTGCCGACGAGGTCTCGCTTGGTGAGTCGCGCACCCGCGCCGCACGTGCAGTGCGCGATCGCGTTGAGGAAGCTGTCGCGGCAGTTGTGCATGTGCCGCTTGTCGAGCGCATAGCGCACGGTGTTGCTCTCGGCCGCGCAGGCGCCGCCGAGCGTATCGTGGCGGCCGCAGGTATCGGCGACGATCGTCAACAGCGGGTTGCCCCGGCTCGACAGCAATACGCTGCCCGCGCTCAGGTACAGGTTGCGCTGTGCGCGGATGGTGTCCTGCGCGCTGTAACGCTCTTCGGGCTCGTCGGAGCGGTAGAACAGCGTGTCGACGGCCTGGTTGCCCTCCAGGTCGAGGATGCGGAAGACTTGTCCGCGCTTCAGCTCGTGCAGCCACGGTTCGCCCGCGTTCAGCGTGGTGTCGTGGATCGCGTCGCGTGGGTCGAGACGGCTTTCGATGATCGGCATGGCTCGGCTCCTTACGCAAACAGGCGATCGGTATTGGTGAAGCCGCGCGTGTTCTCGGCGCAGGTGCGGCGGCACGGGTCGTCTTCCGGTGCCGCGCCATCCGCCGGATACGCGCGGTACGCGATCAGCTTCACGGCCTTCGGCGCATAGTCCGGGCGTGGATCGAGCGGATGCGGCGCCGTCGAGAACGCCGCCAGCGTGTTCATTTCGAAGCGCAGGTCGACGGCGCTGCCGGCCGGCGAATGTCCGGCGACGAAATCGAGCGCGCCGTCGTCGCGTGTGTCGAGCTTGCTGAAGAAATTGACGTTCGCGACGAGGTCGCGCGCCGACAGCCCGTATTTCGCGAGTTCGAGCACGAGGCTGTCGCGGCCGTTGCGGATCATCGCGTTGCGATCGGCCTGGTACGACGTCGTGCCGTACTTGTGCGCGAACAGCCGCGCATCGCCGACGCCGCCGAGCGGGTCGTGCCAGCCGAGCGTATCGGCCGTGATCGATGCGATCACGCGCCCCATGTCCGTGTACAACGCGTGGCCGCGCGTGAGATGCGCGGTGTGCTGCGCCTTCAGCGTGTCGGCCATGTTGTAGCGTTCGAGCGGGTCTTCCTGGCGATGAAACACGGCGGACAGGTTCGCGCCGCCGTCGATATCGACGATGCGCAGCGCGAGACCGCGGCGCAGGATGCCGGACCAGTGGGTTCCGGCGGGAATGAGCGTTTCCCACACGACGTGTGGCGGCGGGGCAAGGACGGCTTGGGGGCTCGGCGACATGGCGGCTCCGTGGTCGGTTGGACAAAAGGCGTGAGAGGGCGACCGAACGACATCGCGACCTCCCGGGCTTTTATCCCTCCGTGGAGCCTCGCCGTTTCCTCGAATCGAGGAGAAGACAAGACCGGATTGCTCTCGGACCAGCCATCGCGCAGCGCGAACGCCGCACGACCGGAACCCTAGCGATCCTGAAGATGATGCAAATTGCTTCGCACCTCTCGGGCAACGACTAAGCGAGTTGCGTGCCAGCGTGTGCGGAATCGCCGCGCCACGCGGCTTCCCGGCATGCGCGCGTTGACGCGCGCCGCACCGGATTCGGATGGCTGCCCTCGCGGCGGGCGTGCCGCGCACCATGCAAACGCGCTCCCGCACCGGCGCAGTGCGCGCCGCGCCCGCCTGCACGACACGATCGGCGATGGCATGGGCATTGCTCGATGCATGCACCTTCACTCGTTACGCGACACCTCATGAACAAGCTCGACCTGCTCCGGCGCGCGCTGAGCGCGCTCTTCTCCGCCCGCTTCATCGAACTGCAGCGCATGTCGCGCCGCCGCTGAGCCCGCCCGCCGCGCGCCGTTGGCACGCTTCTCGCTCGGCATGACGCCGAGAGGTGCGGCGGCGTCGCATCTTAGGGGTGCTAGGGTTCCGGTTCATCGAACGTCTGGTCCGAGAGCAGCCCGGCGCGGGTTCGTCCGATCGCGAGACCGGACGCGCACGCGCTACACGGCGGGACAAAAGCCCGGGAGATTGGCGATGGCAACGGCCGTCGCGCCTCTCCGTGGCCGCTTCATTCGTTCCGCATCCGCAGGAACCGGCCACGCGGCCGGACCGTGCATTGGCATGGTCCGTATCGACGATCCCGATCCCGGTCTCCTGGAGAAAACGATGACCCGCCCCGCCCTGGCGCTCCACCGCCTGCTGTCCCGCCGTTCCGTCCGTCACGCATTGGGGGCCGCTGCCACGGCCGCCACGCTACTCATGGCACCCGCCGCGCACGCGGCAGCGCCGCTCAAGATCGGCTACAGCGACTGGCCCGGCTGGGTCGCGTTCCAGGTCGCGCTGGACAAGGGCTGGTTCAAGGAGGCCGGCGTCGATGTCGATTTCGAATGGTTCGATTACTCGGCATCGCTCGACGCATTTTCCGCGGGCAAGCTCGACGCGGTCGCGGCGACGAACGGCGATGCGCTCGTGACGGGCGCGGCGGGCGCGAAGAACGTAATGATCCTGCTCACCGACTATTCCGCCGGCAACGACATGATCGTCGCCAAGCCGCCGCTGCGTAGCGTCGAGGCGCTGAAGGGCAAGAAGGTCGGCGTCGAACTCGGTCTCGTCGATCACCTGCTGCTCGAAACCGCGCTGCAAAAGCACGGGCTGAAGGACGGCGACGTGACGCTCGTGAACGCCAAAACCAACGAACTGCCGCAGGTGCTCGGCTCGTCGACCGACATTGCCGCGGTGGCCGCGTGGCAGCCGAACGCCGGCGAGGCGTTGAAGCGCGCCCCGGGTGCACGCGCGATCTTCACGTCGGCGGATGCGCCCGGGCTGATCTACGACGCGATCACGGTCGCACCGGCGAGCCTCGCCGCGCGCCGTGCCGACTGGGCCAAGGTGATCAAGGTCTGGTATCGCTGCGTCGCCTACATCAACGATCCGAAGACGCAGGCCGACGCGGTCAGGATCATGTCCGCACGCGTCGGGCTCGCGCCGGAGCAATACCTCCCGCTGCTGAAAGGCACGCACCTGCTCGACGAGGCTGCCGCGAAGCGTGCGTTCCGCAAGGGTGACGGGCTCGACTCGATCTATGGCTCGACGCGCAACGCGAATGCGTTCAACGTGCGCAATGCCGTGTACAAGCAGTCGCAGGACATCGACGCGTATATCGATCCGCGCCTGGTTGCACCGCATTGACGAACGCGGGGCCGGGCTTCGAGCGCCGGCCCCGCACGCGGTCGCACACGCACATCCTCCTGTTGCCGCCGCGCCGCGTTCGCATCAATGCGCGGGTGCGTCCGGCGACGGCAGTCCCGGCACCACCGCCCCGACGAACTGCCTGAATCAGGGCTACCCGATCGGTATCGTTCGATCGAACGCGAACATTACGTGCTCGCCGCGGCCGAACTGTGACTCGGTGCTGAGGTCATCCTGCCCGCCCCCGCTTTAAACACGTCGAACCATATCCGCCCGATTTCGCGGCGCAATGTATTGATCGCTCTCGACGTCATGTCACCGCGCCGGCTCAAGCGGCGTCGCGTCACGATACCGGATCGTGTCGGCCATGGCCTCTGGATCGCACGGCGTCGGCGTGCCCGGGTACGTCGACGGCCGGCCGACAGAACATCCACCAGCCCCTGCCTCGCCGCGATTCTGCGTGAATTCGCAGAGGACCTTTCCTGTGCAGCGCCTTAATCGACGGCCGCACGATCTCCAATAATGGCCGCTCGATCCGCCGGCCACCGGGCCGGGAAAACGATAAAAACTCCTATGCATTCCTACAAGATGAACAAGCACGCCAGCACTCGACTCGCGGGGACCGCCATCGCCACCTGCCTGACCGCCCTCGCGTCGGGCGGTGTACACGCACAGAGCAGCGTGACACTGTACGGCCTGATCGACACGTCGATCACCTACGCGACCAACCAGCGCACGCACGGCGCCGGCTCGCCGGGCAGCGGCACCGTCGCGATGACGAGCGGCGCACTGAACGCGTCGCGCTGGGGGCTGCGCGGCCGCGAGGATCTCGGCGGCGGGACGGCTGCGGTCTTCACGCTCGAAAACGGCTTCTCGGGCACCACCGGCGCGCTGTCGCAGAAAGGCGTCGACATGTTCGGCCGTCAGGCATGGATCGGCCTGAGCTCGACGACGGCCGGCACGCTCACGTTCGGCCGCCAGTACGACCTGATCCTCGATTTCGTGACGCCGCTCGGCGCGTCCGGTCCCGGCTGGGGCGGCAACCTCGCGGTGCATCCGTACGACAACGACGATTCGAACCGCAACCTCCGCATCAACCAGGCGGTGAAGTACACGAGCCCGACGTACCGCGGGCTGACGTTCGGCGCAATGTACGGGTTCTCGAACACGGCCGGACAGTTCTCCAACAACGCGGCGTGGAGCGCGGGCGTGTCGTATGCGAACGGGCCGCTGAAGCTCGGGGCCGGCTACCTGAAGATCAGCCGCGACCGCAATGCCCCTAACCCGAACGGCGCGCTGAGCACAGTCGACGGCTCGGCGACGATCACGGGCGGCAACCAGCAGATCTGGGCCGCGGCCGGCCGGTATGCGTTCGGGCCGCATTCGGTCGGCGCCGCATGGTCGCACTCGACCACCGACGGCGTGACGGGCGTGCTCCAGGGCGGCAGCATCGCGCCGCTGAAGGGGGAATCGCTGGTGTTCGACAACTTCACGGTCGACGGGCGCTTCTTCGTCACGCGTGCGTTGAGTCTCTCGGCCGCGTACACGTACACGATGGGCCGCTTCGACACGCGCACCGGCCAGACGCGCCCGAAATGGAACCAGGTCGTCGCGCAAGCCGACTATGCGCTGTCGAAGCGCACCGATGCGTATCTCGAAGGCGTCTACCAGAGCGTGAGCGGTGGCAACGGCAATCCCGCGTTCAACGCGACCGTCTGGACGCTGACGCCATCGGCAAACAGCAACCAGGTCGTCGTCGCACTGGGGCTGCGGCACAAGTTCTGACGGTGCAACACGGAGCGGCGCAGCGCAACGCTGCTGCGCCGACCGTGTCGGGCATGCATTTCCAGCACCGCTCGATCGTCATGCCCCGAGCCGGAAAGGCCGCGCCCGTGCGCGGCCTTTTTCGCTGTGGCATCGCCCCGCGCGACGGCAGGAATGCCGCCCGGTCTGTCTCGTCCGCGCAAATAAATGCGGAGAAACTGGTCACGCTGTGACATTTTTCCTAATCTGTTTGCAGCGACGCCGAGATTTGGCGTTCCGGTCGCAACACTCTTTCATATGGCGCACCACCGGCTTACGAACATGATTCGCGTCGTTGATGCCGGGCCTTTCGCGCCATTGCGGCCGGATACGGACGTGCCGATCGCACGTCCCACGCGTTCAACGCAGTCAACTGCTGGAGGCGAACGATGAGCAAAACGAACCGATTTGCGATCCTGGCAACCGTCGTACTGCTGGCCGGTTGCCACCATGCGGCGAAGACGCCCGAGAATGCCGGCACCGCGCCGACGCCCTCCAGCGAAGCCGTCGCAACGGTGACGGCCGACGATCTCGACAATCCGAACAGCCCGCTCGCGAAGCGCAGCATCTACTTCGATTTCGACCAGTACTCCGTCAAGCCCGAATACCAGTCGCTAATGCAAGCGCACGCCGACTACCTGCGCAGCCATCCGGCGCGGCACGTGCTGATCCAGGGCAACACCGACGAACGCGGCACGTCCGAATACAACCTCGCGCTCGGCCAACGTCGTTCGCAGGCCGTGATGAGCGGACTCGAAACGCTCGGCGTGCCGGCCACGCAACTCGAGGCGGTCAGCCTCGGCAAGGAAAAGCCGGTCGCGCTCGGCCACGACGAGGATTCGTGGGCACAGAACCGCCGCGCCGATCTCGTCTATCGTTGATCGCAGGCCACCGTGACGGCGGCATCCGCAACCAGTGAAGCATGACAGCGCGCTGGCCGCCGTTGCGGTCACGGGTACCGTTCGGTTCGTCCCGTTCATACGGGTCGCCGCTCAGGCACGCGACCTCACCCCGCGTCGCGCTCAACGCCGGCGTTCGAGCCGCCGATGGAGCCAGCTCGACAACACCGCCGACGTCACGATCGCATCGATCGTGGCGATCGCGTTGATGTCGCCAACCTTGTCGGCGTTGATCAGCCAGGTCTGGAACAGCACGTAGCCGATCATCGTGGCGGTGCCCACAACCATCCCCAGCAGTACGAACCAGCGCCGCCGGATCCGCGTGCCGATTGCGCCCATGATGCCGCCCGCGACCGTCGCGGGCAGGAAATAGCCGAATACGAACGACGCGATAAAAATCATCGGCACCATGCCGGCACTGATTTTCAGGACGTCCCACGACGGGCCGTCGATCAACGACCATGCGATCAGCATCACGCCGGGCCAGACGAGCGCCGCGACCAGCGGGCCGCCGACGGCAAACGACATGCAGCCGAGCACGACGGGATTGGACGGACGCGACGGCGGACGTTCGGAGGTGGCACTCATGTTTTTTGTAGTCGGAATCGGAATGGCGGCGTGCCGGAGTGTACCAACGCACGGTGCGATGGCTCCGGTCCGGCCCCTTTGCGTTCGACGATCCGCAATCAAAACGCATGGAATAAACAGCCCGCCCGAAACGTTTCGTCAGCGTGCAGACGCGCGGTTCATGCGAACCGGGCTAACCCGCGGCCTGCGCGTGGCAAGGAGGCGGAAAATGAAATCGTCAACGTTGGCTGCGGCGCTGATCGCGGCGCTGGTGCTCGTGCTGTCGGCGGGATGTACGTCGTCGGATCGCGGCGTATCGCAAGGACCGGGCATGAGCCGGTACGGCGGCGGTGGCGCGGGAGGTAGCGGAGGGGGTGGCGGAGGAGGCGGCGGCTACTGAAGAGCCGCCGCAATAAATCGGGCGACGCGTCGCGCGCGAGTACCGGAAACCGGCTGAATCGCGCGCGACGCCCCGCCCTGCAGCACGACTTAACGCATGGCCTTCACGTCGGCCGGCGTGACGCTCGCGGGCTGGCCGCCCCACGTCGCACGCAGGTAGTTCGCGAGCTGTGCGAGTTCGTCGTCGCTCAGCGTGTGCGCGAAACCGGGCATCGGCTGCAGGTTCTCGAACCCGGCAAACTTCTGCTCGCCGATGCCATCGAGCATCGCGACCAGCAGGTTGCGCGGGTCGCCCTGACGCACCGTCGAATTGCCGTTCATCGGCACCGCCACGTGCGGCTTGCCTTCACCGTCGAAACCGTGACAGCCCGCACAGACCGCGAGATACACCGAGCGGCCGGCCGCGAGTTGCGCGGCGTCGGCCGACACCGGCTTCACCGGTTGCGGCGCGGGCGGCGTATCGCCCAGCAGGTACACGGACAGCGCGCGCAGGTCGTCCTTCGTCATGTATTGCGTGCTCAGGTGCACGACCGGGTACATTTCGCCGAATGCCGAGCCTTGCGGCGCGATGCCGACGCCGAAGAACGTCTGCAGGTCGGCGCCCGTCCAGCCGCGCGCGGCGAGGCCGGCCGGCGTGATGTCGGGCGCGGCCACGCGGCCGAT
>NZ_JAAGPO010000073.1:0-47669 GCF_017104825.1 Burkholderia sp. Ac-20345
CGCGCGAGAAGCGCTCGACCGCGAGCAGGCCGAGCGCGTTCGACGTCGTGGTCTGCCAGGCGCCCTGGCGCTGCAGCGCGAGCAGGCCGGCCGTCACGCGCGGCATCTCGTCCTTCCACGCCGGGTCGCCCGCGAATTCCAGCGCGAGACGTGCCGCGTTGGTCTCGTTGCTGGTCATCAGCCACCACAGGTCGTCGTCGCGCGCGGTCGAGAACACGAGCTGCGTGCCCTGGTACGTGAGGCGTGCCCGCAGGATCTGTTCGACCTGCGCGCGTTTCTCGTCGCGTTGCGGGATGTCCTTCACGCGCGTCAGGATCGCGTGATAGTCGATCACCGCCGACGTCGGCCACTGGTTCGGCGCGATCTCGATCGAGCCGAGCATGCGGCCCTGCGCGGCGCCGTAGCGCGACAGCGCCTCGATCGCGGCGAGCTTGCGCAGGTCGCGATCCTGGCGCGGCGCCCAGGTGTTGCGCTCGAGGCGGCCGTCGACGAAGCGCGCGAGCCCGGCCTCGAGCTGCGTGCGCAGGTCTTCCGGCAGCGCGAAGCGCGGGTCGAGACGGCTTGCCTCGTCGGACACCACGAGCAGGTACGACGACAGCGTCGCGCTGCCGGCATGCGAATCGTCGGACGACGGCGGGAAGTAGCTCGCGAGCCCGTCGCTGTCGAGATAGACGGGCATGCGTGCGATCAGCGCCTGCCATTGCGCCGGATCGCGCAGGCCGATCGCGCGCGACGTCTGCTGTTCGAGGCAGCGGTACGGATAGCGCTCGAACCAGCGCTTCACGCCGGGCAGGCCATCGGCGAGCTTCGACTGCAGCGACACGGCGATGCCGCCGCGCGGCAAGCCTTGCGCGTTGTTCGCGGCGCCGGCCGGGGAGGCCACCGGCACCGTCAGCGTGCCGTCGACTTGCGCGAGGGTCGCCTGCTGGACCGTGACCGGCAGCGCGGGCACGACCTTCTGCGCGACCGCCAGCGCGTCGGACGCACGCTTGCCGCCTTGCTCGGCGGCTTCGATGCGCCAGTTCAGCGCGCCGGCCGCGTCGAGCGCCTGCTCGGGCACGGTGATCGTCCATGCGACTTCGGTTGCCGTATTGGCCGCGAGCGAAATGGTTTGCGGTGCGACCTCGACGCCGGTCACGCGCGGTGTCACGACGACCTGCATCGCGCGGTCGGTCGTGTTGCGCAGCGTGACCTGCGCCAGGAACGCGTCGCCTTCGCGCACGAGCGGCGGCAGGCCGGAAATCAGCTGCAGATCCTGCGTGCTGCGGATCGACGTGCTGCCGGTGCCGAAGCGGTCGGGGCCGACCGCCGCGATCGCGACGATCCGGAAGCGCGTGAGCGCGTCGTTCAGCGGCACCTCGACGGTCGCGCTGCCGTTCGCGTCCAGCGTCACGCGCGGATTCCACAGCAGCAGCGTGTCGAACAGCTCGCGCGTCGGCGCGCTGCCGCCGCCGCCGCCGGCCGGCACGGCCTTGCGGCCGAAGTGGCGGCGGCCCACGATTTCCATCTGCGCGGTGGCCGTCTCGACGCCGTACGCGCGTCGCCGCAGCATCGCGTCGAGCAGGTCCCAGCTGTTGTTCGGCATCAGTTCGAGCAGCGCCTCGTCGACGGCCGCGACTGCGATCTGCGTGCCGGCCGGCGCGGGCTGGCCGTTCGGCAACGTGACCTTCACGTGTGCCTGCGCCTTGCTGCGCACCGTGTAGCGCGTCGCGTCGGTCGTCACGGTCACGCCGAGGCGGTGCACGCCCGTGCCGACCTTGATCTCGCCGAGCCCGTAGCGGAACGCCGGTTTCGACAGGTCGACGAACGCGGTCGGCGCTTCATAGTGACGGCCTTCGCGCCAGAACGCGCGCGCCCATTCGACCGGTGCCTTCCAGCCCCACGTGAAGAACGAATACCACGGCACTTCGCGAATCCGGCCGCGCAGCGCGAGCACCGACACGTAGACGTTCGGCCCCCACGATTCGTCGACCTTCAGGTCGACCGTCGGGTTCTTGCCGTTCAGCTCGACGATGTGCGTTTCCATCACGCCGCCGCGTTCGACGGCGACCAGCGCGGTTGCATAGCGGAACGGCATGCGCACCTGGAAGCGGGCGGTTTCGCCCGGTTCGTACGAGGTTTTCTCCGGGATCACGTCGATCCGGTCGGTGTTGTCGCCGCCGAACCAGAGTTCATCCTCGCGCGTGACCCATACCGACGTCGAGGCATTCGACGTGCGGCCGTCGCCGTCCTTGGCCACCGCGATCAGCTGCACGTTGCCGGCCTGTTCGAGCGTCGCGTCGCAGGCCATGCGGCCCTTGTCGTCGGTCTTGCCCGAGCACAGCACGCCGAGGTCGCGCGTGTCGCTCTTGTTGTCGTACGCGTAGAAGCCGCCGACCATCCGCTTGCGCGACGACGTCGTGATGTGCGCGACGCCCTTGATCTCGATCGGCACGGACGCGCGCGGCTTGCCTTGCAGGTCGACCGCCAGTGCCTGCACGGGCACGCGCTGGCCGACCGATACCCAGCGGCCCGCCTTGATGCCGGCCACCACCGCGGCCGGCCACAGGATCGTGTCGCCGCGAATCGTCTGCACTTCGCCGTTCGGATCGGCGAACGTCGCTTCGAGCGCGATGCGCTTCGGCGCATCGACGTCGGGCAGGCCCTTCAGCGTGACCGAGCCCGCACCGTTGCGGTCGAGCGTCAGCGGCAGCTTGTCGGCGATCAGCTTCGTTGCGTCGGGATCGTTGTTCGACGCCGATGCGTTGTCGCCGTCCTGCGAATCGTCGTCGGCATTGCCGTCGCTCTTGTCGGCGCGATACGGCGTGAAGCTGAAATCCTCGAAGCGGTCCGCGAACGGCGGCGAGGCCCACTTCATCAGCGCCGACACCTGCACGGGCAGGTTCGATGCGCCGCCGCCCGACACGTAGTCGATCTGCACCGCGAGCGGCGCTTCCTTCACGGCGACGAGCGGGCTCTTCTGCGCGTCGCGCGCGCCGATCGATCCCTTCAGCACCGGCAGGCGGAATGCCTCGACGCGGAAGCTGCCGCTGTAATAGGTGGCGGTCGGTGCGTCTTCCGGGCCGCCTTCGAGTTCGACGCTGTATTCGCCGAGCTTCGCGGCGGCCGGCAGCGTGAATTGCGTGTCCGCGCTGTGGTCGGCCGCCCACGTGAGCGGCAGCTTGTAGGTCTGGCCCGTGCCGAGATGGCGGATCGTCACGCGCGTCGGGTATTGCGCCGGGAACGCGAGGCTCTGCAGCGTTTCGGCACGGATGAAATGCTTCATCGACACGGTTTCGCCGGCGCGCAACAGCGTGCGGTCGAATACCGTATGCGCGCGCACGGTCCGTGCGCTGTCGGTGTCGGTCGGCACGTTGAAGCGCCACGATTCGATCCCGCGGTTCCAGCCCGAGCTGACGAACGCCATGTCGGGGCCCGTCTTCGGATCGTTCACGCGCGCCGACACGAAGTAGTCGTCGAAGCGTTGCTCCGAATCGGACGAGCTGCATGCGCGCTTCGATTCGAACGCGCCGTCGATCTTCAGCAGGCCCTGCGCGTCGGTCTTGCCGGATGCGATCTCGTCGCCGTTGCAGTCCGACACGCGGATCTGCGCGTTCGGCACGGGCTTGCCCTTGTCGAGCGTCGTGACCCACACGAGGTTGTTTTCGCGGCCCTGTTTCAGGTGCACGGCGAGGTTGGTGACGAGTACCGTGGTGCGCACGTACATGCTCGACGGCTTCGCGAGCAGCGAGCGGCCGAGCGCGGGCGACGCGAGTTCGAGCACGTAGAAGCCGGGCTTGTCGATCGGCACGCCGACGACTTCGAACGGGCGCAGCGCCTTCGGGTCCGCCTTCGGCAGCGTCAGCGCCTGCACGCCGGGCTGGCCCTTGAGCAGCGTCAGCGAGCGCACGTCGATGCGGCGATCCTTCGGCGCGGGCGCCTTCTCGCCGGCTTCGCGCGGCACGTAGACAGGATGCTGGCCCTTGCGTTCGAGCAGGCCGGGAATCTGGCGGTCGATCGAGCCGGCCGTCATCGACCAGTTGTCGAAGCGGTCGACCGTGCGCATCCACTGGCGAATCGCGGTGTCGTCGTCGACCTTCAGGTTCGAGAACTGCGCACCCTGGGTGTTGAGGCCGTCGATATGCAGGTCGGCCTCGACGTTGCGCAGCGTGACGGGCACGAGCGCGGGCGAATCGGGTTCGGCAAAGCGTTCGACGATCCCGAAGGTGCCCGACGAGAACTTCGCGAGCGGCGGCATCGGCGCGGTGCGCGTCGCGAGCGGGAACAGGTCGGCGTTGGACAGCGAGCGGTCGGTCACGTCGCGCAGGCCCGACGGCAATTCGATCGTCAGGGCAGCCTGTTCGGGCAGCGGCGGGTTGAACGTGACGGTCGTGACTTCCTCGCTCTTGTCGTCGGCCGCGAAGGTCGGCGACAGCGAACCGTCAGGGCCGCGCACCTTGATCGCCTCGGCGTTCTTGCGCGAGATCGGCGCGTTGAACGACAGCGTGAGCGGGCGCAGCGGCGTGCAGGGCGCCTTCGCGTTTTCGCGTTCGCACGAGAAGCTTGCGGCGAACGGTGCGCGCACGGTGAAATCGAAGCGCCGTTCCGTTTCGTTCGGGATGCCGCTCGGGCTCGTGACGCCCTTGCCGTACACGAGCTGCATCTTTGCGCTCGCCGGCAGTGCCTGCGCGCACGACAGCGTCAGCACGCGCGCGGCATCTTTCTTCAGCCCGAAATGATCGAGCAGTGCGTTGCGCGCTTCGTCGTCGGCGGCCGTGACGGGAATGCGGTTGCCGATGCCGGCCGCTTCACACCAGATGTTCGCGAGCGCCGAGCGCGGTTCGGCCGGGCCGTTCAGCTTCAGCACGAACATCTGCCGTTCCTCGATCTCGCGCGAGCCGGGGCGGACGTTCACCGGGAACGGGCCGCCTGTCTGGAACGTGAAGCGGCGCGGGCCGCTGGCCGCATTGCCGGCGACCGAGCGCAACGTGTCGTTGAGCGCGACCGAGCAGCGCACGCCGGGCGGCAGGTCGTTTTCGAAATCGTAAACCCAGGTCTTGTCGTCGAGCCAGTGACCCTGACCGCGCGCGGCCGTGGAATCGTTGCAGGTGACGCGCGCGGGATTCGGCGCGGAGGCCGAGCCGAACGCGACCATCGGTTCGTCGAACTTGACGACCGACTGCCGGACTTCGGTGACGGTGCCTTGCGGCGACACGCTCACCGTGCGCGCCGCGCCCGCATGCAGCGACAGCGCGGTGGCGCCGCCGAGCGCCGCGACGGCGCCGATGCGCCAGAGCAGCCGGGTGGTGTGGTCGGTTCGTTTTGCTTTGTTCTGTTTGTCGTGCTGCTTCATCGCTCGATCGCCCTCGGAGGGAAGCTTTCTGTTTGATTGCACGGGATTCTAACCGACCGCCACGCGGACGAAACGCATCAGGCAGGATGTCACCGGCCTGTGACACACGCACGTTCGTGCCGCAGATTTGTCGCGTCGACGATACAAAATTGCAGCGAAATGTCGATTGTCACGGATTGCGGAACATTTAATGGACTATAAAAAGATTGTTCGATCCGATTTGTGCGCGTACATTTCAGGTCCGCGCCAATGTTTGAGAAATATCAAGCGTGGTTTTCCCGAATCCGGTGTTCGAGAGAAGGAAACATGCACAACGACAACACTCCCCACTCGCGTCGCACTGGCGACGCAGCCGTAACTGGCATCACACGGCGTCAATGGCTGCAGGGCGCACTGGCGCTGACGGCGGCGGGCCTCACGGGCTCGCTGGCGTTGCGGGCCCTGGCCGACGATCCCGGCACCGCGCCGCTCGATACGTTCATGACGCTCTCCGAAGCATTGACAGGCAAGAAGGGGCTGAGCCGCGTGCTCGGCCAGCGCTTCTTGCAGGCCTTGCAGAAGGGCTCGTTCAAGACGACCGACAGCCTGCCGCAACTCGCCGGCGCACTCGCGTCCGGCTCGCTGAATCCCGACCAGGAAACACTCGCGCTGAAGATTATTGAAGCGTGGTATCTCGGCATCGTCGACAACGTCGTGATTACCTACGAAGAAGCATTAATGTTCAGCGTCGTCTCCGATACGCTCGTGATCCCGTCGTATTGCCCCAACAAACCCGGCTTCTGGGCCGAAAAACCGATCGAGAGGCAAGCCTGATGGCCGATACCGATACGCAAAAGGCCGACGTCGTCGTTGTCGGGTCGGGTGTCGCAGGCGCGATCGTCGCGCACCAGCTCGCGCTGGCGGGCAAGTCCGTGATCCTGCTGGAAGCTGGCCCGCGCATGCCGCGCTGGGAAATCGTCGAGCGCTTCCGCAACCAGGTCGACAAGACCGATTTCATGGCGCCGTACCCGTCGAGCGCATGGGCGCCGCATCCTGAATACGGTCCGCCGAACGACTACCTGGTCCTGAAGGGCGAGCACAAGTTCAACTCGCAGTACATCCGCGCGGTGGGCGGCACGACGTGGCACTGGGCCGCGTCGGCGTGGCGCTTCATCCCGAACGACTTCAAGATGAAGACCGTGTACGGCGTCGGCCGCGACTGGCCGATCCAGTACGACGACATCGAGCATTACTACCAGCGCGCCGAAGAGGAGCTCGGCGTGTGGGGCCCGGGCCCCGAGGAAGACCTGTACTCGCCGCGCAAGGAGCCGTACCCGATGCCGCCGCTGCCGTTGTCGTTCAACGAGCAGACGATCAAGAGCGCGCTCAACGGCTATGACCCGAAGTTCCACGTGGTGACCGAGCCGGTCGCGCGCAACAGCCGCCCGTACGACGGCCGGCCGACTTGTTGCGGGAACAACAACTGCATGCCGATCTGCCCGATCGGCGCGATGTACAACGGCATCGTGCACGTCGAGAAGGCCGAGCAGGCCGGCGCGAAGCTGATCGACAGCGCGGTCGTCTACAAGCTCGAGACCGGGCCGGACAAGCGCATCACCGCCGCGGTCTACAAGGACAAGACCGGCGCCGATCATCGCGTCGAAGGCAAGTACTTCGTGATCGCCGCGAACGGCATCGAGACGCCGAAGATCCTGCTGATGTCCGCGAACCGCGATTTCCCGAACGGCGTCGCGAACAGCTCCGACATGGTCGGCCGCAACCTGATGGACCACCCGGGCACCGGCGTGTCGTTCTACGCGAACGAGAAGCTGTGGCCGGGCCGCGGCCCGCAGGAGATGACGTCGCTGATCGGTTTCCGCGACGGCCCGTTCCGCGCGACCGAAGCCGCGAAGAAGATCCACCTGTCGAACATGTCGCGGATCAACCAGGAAACGCAGAAGATCTTCAAGGGCGGCAAGCTGATGAAGCCCGAGGAGCTCGACGCACAGATCCGCGACCGTTCCGCGCGCTACGTGCAGTTCGACTGCTTCCACGAAATCCTGCCGCAACCCGAGAACCGCATCGTGCCGAGCAAGACGGCCACCGACGCGATCGGCATCCCGCGCCCCGAAATCACGTATGCGATCGACGACTACGTGAAGCGCGGCGCCGTGCACACGCGCGAGGTCTACGCGACGGCCGCGAAGGTGCTGGGCGGCACCGAAGTCGTGTTCAACGACGAGTTCGCGCCGAACAACCACATCACGGGCGCGACGATCATGGGCGCGGATGCACGCGACTCGGTCGTCGACAAGGACTGCCGCACGTTCGACCATCCGAACCTGTTCATCTCGAGCAGCTCGACGATGCCGACCGTCGGTACGGTGAACGTGACGCTGACGATCGCGGCGCTTGCGCTGCGGATGTCGGACACGCTGAAGAAGGAAGTCTGACCGTGCGGAAATCTACTCTCACCTTCCTCCTCGCCGGCTGCCTCGCGCTGCCGGGTCTCGCACGCGCGGCCGACGCTGCCGATCCGGCGCTGGTCAAGCGCGGCGAATATCTCGCGGTCGCGGGCGACTGCATGGCCTGCCACACCGCGAAGGGCGGCAAGCCGTTCGCGGGCGGTCTCGGCATGCCGATCCCGATGCTCGGCAAGATCTACACGAGCAACATCACGCCCGATCCCGAGACGGGCATCGGCAACTGGTCGGCCGAGGACTTCGAGCGCGCGGTACGCCATGGGGTGTCGAAGAACGGCGACAACCTGTATCCGGCGATGCCGTACGTGTCGTACGCGAAGATCAACGACGATGACGTGAAGGCGCTGTATGCGTACTTCATGCATGGCGTCGAGCCGGTCAAGCAGGCGCCGCCGAAGAACGAGATCCCCGCGCTGCTGAGCATGCGCTGGCCGCTGAAGATCTGGAACTGGCTGTTCCTGAAGGACGGTGCGTACGAGCCGAAGCCGGCGCAGAGCGCCGAGTGGAACCGCGGCGCGTATCTGGTCCAGGGTCTCGCTCACTGCAGCACGTGCCACACGCCGCGCGGCATTGCGATGCAGGAGAAGTCGCTCGACGAGACGGGCGGCGGCTTCCTGTCGGGTTCGGTGCTCGCGGGTTGGGACGGCTACAACATCACGTCCGACGCCAACGCGGGGATCGGCGGCTGGACGCAGCAGCAGCTCGTCCAGTACCTGCGCACCGGCAGCGTGCCGGGTCTCGCGCAGGCGGCCGGCCCGATGGCCGAGGCGATCGAGCACAGCTTCTCGAAGATGACGGAAGCCGACATCGGCGCGATCTCGACGTACATTCGCACGGTGCCGGCCGTCGCCAATGGCGACGCGAAGCAGTCGCGCGCGTCGTGGGGCAAGCCGTCCGACGACGGCGAGAAGCTGCGCGGCGTGCCGCTGGCAACGTCGGGCATCGATCCGGCGCGGCTTTATCTCGGCAACTGCGCGACTTGCCACCAGATGCAGGGCAAGGGCACGCCGGACGGCTATTACCCGCCGCTGTTCCACAACTCGACGGTTGGTGCGTCAAATCCGACCAACCTCGTGCAGGTGATCCTGAACGGCGTGCAGCGCAAGGCCGGCAGCGAGGATGTCGGAATGCCGGCATTCCGCCACGAGCTGTCGGATGCGCAGATCGCCGCGCTGACGAACTACCTGACCGGGCAGTTCGGCAATCCGGCCGCGAAGGTGACCGAGCAGGACGTCGCGAAGCTGCGTTGATGCGGCGCGTGACGAAGCAGGGCGATAACTGACAAGAGGAGGAGCACTGCACATCGGGTTGTTGCCCGATGCCGGTTGTTGCAGAGCGGGGCGGGCGGCGCAGGCGGCCGCCCGTCCTGGTTCATTCGCAATCCGGTGCGCGGGGGCTGTTCCCGCTACGCGCATCGCTTTCGTTGATCGACACCATGACACCGAATCAACCGTTTCTCGCGTCCCAGCGCGATGTGCTGCTGCTGATTGCCCGGATCCTGCTCGTGATCCTGTTCATCATGTTCGGCTGGAAGAAGATCGTCGACTTCCCCGGGACCATCGCGTTCATGGGTTCGGAAGGCGCACCCGCGCCGATCATCTCCGCTGCAATCTCCGTCGTGATGGAGCTGTTGGTCGGGATCGCGATCCTGGTCGGCTTCCAGACGCGGGCGCTCGCGCTGCTGCTGGCGCTCTATACGATCGGCACCGGCATCATCGGCCACCATTACTGGACGATGACGGGCGGCGAGCAGATCAACAACATGATTCATTTCTACAAGAACATCGCGATCTCCGGCGGCCTGCTCGCGCTTTGCGCGGCGGGCCCCGGGCGCTTTTCGATCGATCGCGGATAAACAGGCCCGGGGCGCGCGCATGGGGCGCGCGCTGGAAGGTCGAGACTCCGAGGGGGCATCATTTTGCGACTCAAACATTTCGCATGGCTGATCGCGGCCGCCACACCGGCGGCCGCTTTTGCACAGACGAGCGTGACGCTGTACGGCCGCGTCGACGGCGGCATCGAATACCTGAACCACATCGCGAAGCCGAACGGCGGCAGCGGGACCCGCTGGAGCGCCGAAAGCGGCGACTGGGGCACCAGCATGTTCGGGCTGAAGGGCATCGAGGATCTCGGCGGCGGGCTGTCGACGGTCTTCAACCTGGAAACCGCGTTCCAGGTGATGAACGGCCAGACGGGCGGCGGCCGCATGTGGTCGCGGCGTGCGTATGTCGGGCTGAAGAGCAACACCTGGGGCCAGCTGCAGGCCGGCCGCAACCTGTTCATCGACAGCGACGGCGTGTGGGAATTCGACCCGTTCGTGCAGCAGGCGTTTTCGTCGGCCTCGCTCGTGCGCGGCCGCAACTGGCAGCAGACCAGCAACAACATCGAGTATCACAGCCCGGTGATCGGCGGCTTCGACGTGCAGGCGCAATACGCGTTCGGCAATCAGTCGCGCGGCTTCAACTACGGCGCGGCCGACGATTTCGGCCGCTCGGACGGGATTATGATCTCGTACCACTCGCCGTTGCTCGACGTGCGCGGCATCTACGACGAACTGCGCGACAACAACGGCAAGTTCAGCAACATCTTCACCGCGTCGCGTGAGTACTTCGTCGGTGCGAACGTGAAGGTGTCGAAGTTCAAGATCCAGGGCGCGTATACGCACTACCAGGCACCGGATAGCCCGGCGGGCGTGGCCGATCGTGCCGATCACTACTGGCTCGGCGCGACCTATTCGGCGACGCCGCAATGGGCGGTGACGGGTGGCGGGTACTACGTGAAGGTGGGCGACGGCGGCGGCGATGCGTCGCACGACCCGTCGGGCCACGCGATGATGTACGTGCTCGGCACCACGTACAACCTGTCGAAGCGCACGTTCCTGTACGGCACGGTCGCGTATGTGCGCAATGGCGGCAACTCGAACTTCTCGCTGCTCGCGACGCCGCGTGATGCGACGTCGGGGACGAGCCCGATGACCGGCGAGTCGCAGACGGGGGCGTATGTGGGGGTGATGCATACGTTCTGAGCGGGGGTACGCGATTTTTGCGCAACGCACGGGCGGTGGTCGCTCGTGCGTTGTTGCGTTTACGGTGCGTGACCGGTGCCGGTCAGAACACGCAAGCGTCGGTCGTCGTCAGCGTCGCAAATGGCCCCCCAAGCGTCGCGTTGTGATGCGCGACGATCCGTTCGGCCGGCAATTCCGGCGTGTCCATACAGGTGTGCGCGTCGGTCACGAGCACCGCGCGAAAGCCGTGATCGGCGGCTGCGCGGCAAGCCGTGTCGACGCAATACTGGGTTTTCATTCCCGCGATGACGATCTCGCCGATGGCTGCCTCGCGCAGCCATTCGGCGAGCCGCGTACCCGCGAAGCTGCTCGACTGCGCCTTGTCGAACACGATGTCGCGCGCCGTATCGATCGCGAGTTCCGGCAGCAGCGCGGTCAGCGGCGTACCGGGCGCGATCGGCGAACCGGCGGGCCCGGTGTGCCGGACGGCGAACACCGGCGCACCGGCTTCATGCGCGCGACCGATCAATCGGTTGATGTTCGCGAGCACGCGTTCGCCGTTGTACGGACGCTCGGGGCCGTGAAACAGGCCGACCTGCATGTCGACGACGAGCAGTGCGCGTTTCGGGGAAGAGACTTCGGGCATTGCGTTTCTCCTGAGTGACCGATACGGACGGAGAAACGACAAGACCCCGTCCGGAACCGGCGGGGCCTGTGAGGGATGGCGCTACGACCTTGCGCGCACTCGCCGCACGAGCCCGCCGAAGGCGGTCGTGCGCGTCGTGGTCGAGGTGGTGGTCGTGGTGTGGCGCATGGAGCGATCATGCACGATGCGCGCGCACCAAGTCAATCGCGCATCGTGCATCGGCCACCGGTCAGTCGAGTGCCTTCCCGGCCTTTTCATCCATACAGCGGACTGCGAGCAGCGTCATCGCGCCACAGCCGATCGCGTACCACGCGGGTGCGTTCGGGTTGCCGGTCGCCGCGATCAGCCACGTGACGAAGAATTGCGCGAAGCCGCCGAAGATTGCGACGCCGACGCTGTACACGAGCGCACCGCCGGTCGCGCGCACCGCACGCGGGAACAGTTCGCCGAGCATCGCGCCCGTCGCACCGATGTTGATCGCATGCACGATAGACAGCGCGGCGATGATCGACAGCAGCGATGCGGCGCCCGGCCAGCGGTTCAGCGCGATGAACGCCGGGTAGATCGCGGCCATCAGCACGATGCGCGTCCACCAGACGATCCGGTTGCGTCCGTAGACGTCGGACAGGTGGCCGCCGATCGGCGTCACGAGCATCAGGATCGCACCGGCGACGCAGCCGGCCGTCATCGACAGCCAGGTCGGCAGGTGCAGCACCTGCACGCCGTAGATCGCCATGTAGAACACGATGATGTAGTGGATCGACGTGCCGCCGATCGTCACGCCGAGGCCCGCGAACACGGCCTTGCCGTGATGGCGCAGCACGTCGGCGAGCGGCAGCGAGGCGACCGGCTCGTCGTGCATGGCGGCGGGCGCGGCGGCTGGCACTTCCTCGACGGTGCGGCGCAGCCAGTAGCCGAGCGGCACGAACAGCGTGCCGATGATGAACGGCACGCGCCAGCCCCAGCTTTCGAGCTGCGCGGCATTCAGCGTCGACGTCAGCGCGACGCCGGTCAGCGCACCGGCGAGCGCGGCGAGCCCCTGGCTCGAGAACTGGAACGATGCGTAGAAGCCGCGACGATGCTGCGGCGCCTGCTCGAGCAACAGCGTCGTCGACGCGCCGACTTCGCCGCCCGACGCGAACCCTTGCAGCAGGCGCGCGAGCACGAGCAGCAGCGGTGCGGCGAGGCCGATCTGCGCGAAGGTCGGCGCGACGGCGATCGTCGCGGTGCCGAGCGCCATCAGCAGCAGCGTGAGGATCATCGCCTTCTTGCGGCCGGCACGGTCGGCATACATGCCGATCACGAGACCGCCGAGCGGGCGCGTGACGAAGCCGACGCCGAAGCTCGCGACTGCGAGCATCAATTGCCCGAACGACGAATGCACGGGAAAGAACAGCTTGCCGATCAGGATTGCGAAGAAGCTGTAGACCGTGAAGTCGTAAAACTCGAGTGCGTTGCCGACGGCGGCGGCCGCGATCAGCCGGCGTTTCTTCGCGGCGGCGCGAGCATCGACCGGCGTGCCGGCGAACGAAAGGGCGGACGTTTCCATGTGGGGTTCCCCCGGTGGGCGCGAAACGATGGGATGAAGGGCCGTCAGGCCGCGAGCCAGGCTTCGGCGATGCGAACCCAGTAGCTCGCGCCGATCGCGAGGATGTCGTCGTTAAAGTCGTAGCCGGGGTTGTGCACCATGCAGCCGCCCTTGCTGCCGATCCCGTTGCCGATGAATGCGTAGCAGCCGGGGCGCGCTTCGAGCATGAACGCGAAATCCTCGCTGCCCATCAGCGGCGCCGAGTCGGTTTCGACGCGATCGGCGCCGAGCATCTGGCGCGCGATGTCGGCCGCGAATGCGGTGGGCTCCGCGTGATTGACGAGTACCGGGTAGCCGTAGTCGTAGTCGACTTCCGCCGTGACGCCGAAGCTTTCCGCCTGGCCTTTCGCGAGCGCTTCGATGCGGCGCGCGAGCAGCGCGCGCACGTCGGCGTTCAGCGCGCGCACCGACAGCTTCATCGTGACGGTTTCGGGAATGATGTTGAACGTCTCGCCGGCCTGCACGCTGCCGACGGTGATCACGGCCGCATGCTGCGCATCGACCTCGCGCGCGACGATCGTCTGCAGCGCAACCATGATGCTGCCCGCGGCCGACATCGGATCGCGCGCGAAATGCGGCATCGCGCCGTGGCCGCCGACACCGCGCAGCGTGATCGTCACGCGGTCGGCCGATGCCATCGCGGCGCCGGTGCGGAAGGCCATGTCGCCGGCCGCGCGGCCCGGCATGTTGTGGATCGCGAAGATCGCGTCGCACGGGAAGCGGTCGAACAGGCCGTCGTCCATCATCGCCTTCGCGCCGCCGAAGTTTTCCTCGGCCGGCTGGAAGATCAGGTTCAGCGTGCCGGAGAACTGGCGCGTGGCGGCGAGGTGGCGCGCCGCGCACAGCAGCATCGCGGTGTGGCCGTCGTGGCCGCATGCATGCATCTTGTTCGCATGGCGGCTCGCGTACGGCAGGCCCGTGGCCTCCGCGAGCGGCAGTGCGTCCATGTCGGCGCGCAGCCCGACCGTGCGCGTGCTTTGCCCTTCGCGCAGCACGCCGACCACGCCCGTCTTGCCGATGCCGCGATGCACTTCATAACCCCAGCCGGTGAGCAGCTCGGCGACGAGATCGCTCGTGAGCGTTTCCTCGAACGCGAGCTCGGGGTGAGCGTGGATGCGGCGGCGTACCTCGACCAGCTCGGGTGCGATCGCGGCGATGCCGGGGATGATGGGGTTCACGGCTTGCAGCATGGTGTCTCCTGTGGGGCAGGTGGGGCGTTTGACGCACATATGACGAGCAAGCATATAAATTTCTTTTGCGTACCAGAAGCTGATAAATTGCTTTGGTGCTCACCACCGGTTGCCGCTCGGGAATACCCTGAGCCGGCGTGTGCCGCGCAGCACAGGGTTTCCACGGATCACGCATTGCCGCCATGAAATACCATCAGCTGAAAGCGTTCGTCACCGTCGCGGAAGAGGGGAGCATTCGCGCGGCCGCGCGGCGCCTGAACGTGTCGCCGGCGGCGCTGACGAAGGCGGTCAAGGAACTGGAGATCGCGCTCGGCGTGTCGCTCGTCGTGCGCACCGCGCGCGGCGTGCAACTCACCGCGTTCGGCCAGCAGTTGCAGGTGCGCGCGCGGCTGATCGTCGCCGAAATGCAGCGCGCCCGTGACGACATCGAGCAAGCGCAGGGCGCGATGACGGGCTCCGTCGCGGCGGCGATCACGCCGGCCGCCGCGGTGACGATCCTGCCCGATGCGTTTCGCGCGTTCCGGCGCCGCTTCCCGGTGGCGCGCGTCAACCTGATCGAAGGCTTTCCGGGCGTTGCGCTGCCGCGCCTGCACGACGGCTCGCTCGATTTCGCGGTGGCCGTCGTCGTGCCCGAACTGCTGGCGGCTGAATTCGATCACGCAGAACTCTATGCGAGCCGGTCGCTGATCGTCGCCCGCAAGGGGCATCCGCTCGCCTCGGCCACGTCTCTCGCCGATCTCGTCGAGGCCGACTGGCTGATGAACCCGTCGCCGGAAAGCTCGACGCAGGTGCTGTTCAATTCATTCGTCGCGTACGGGCTGCCGGTGCCGGCGCGCGTCGTCGAATGTCCGAGCTTCGGGCTCGCACACAGCCTGATGACCGGTTGCGACCTGATCGCATCGATGCCCGAGCAACTACTGCAGGGCGAGTGGGCGCGCGACCAGCTCGCGGTGCTGCCGATCCGCGAGCGCTTGCCGGGCGTCTCGGTGCAGGTCATCACGCGTCGCGACAGCCCGCTGACGCCGGCCGCGGCGATGCTGCTCGACTGCCTGCGCGATTCCGCTCGACGCAAGGGGCTGCGGTGAACCGGTGCCCGTGGTTGGGAACCGTCATTGCATCGTTATCCTGACGATAAAGTGCGTGACGTTGTCGTCGTCCGGCAGGCACGTGGCTTGCGCAGCGGGCACGCCATTCCGGCGCATGCCGCGCGAGCCGGTATCATAGCGGCCGGCCCGCCGCTTCGGCCGGCCTCCAACAACATCGCCATCCGGCATCCAGCAATCAGAGGCATTTCATGACCAGTGCAACCCAATTCGACAACGTATCGGTCGTCAAGCGTGCGAACGTCTATTTCGACGGCAAGTGCGTGTCGCATACCGTGCTCTTCCCGGACGGCACGCGCAAGACGCTCGGCGTGATCCTGCCGTGCGCGCTCAACTTCGGCACGGACGCACCCGAATTGATGGAAGTGCAGGCCGGCAAGTGCCGCGTGAAGCTCGACGGCAGCAGCGAATGGCAGTCCTACGGCGCCGGCGAATCGTTCTCGGTGCCGGGCAAGAGCCGCTTCGACATCGAAGTGCTCGAGACGCTCGATTACGTCTGCAGCTACCTGTAACACGCAAGCGCGCAGCAAAAGAAAAAGCCCCGCCGAAGCGGGGCTGGTCGCAAGCGGATGGCACCCAGGCCATCCGGAGCGCCTGTTCTCTTTACAGGCAGGCGTTGATGTCGCCGGCCGACGATGCATCGCCACCGCGGAAACCGACCCAGGTCTTCGCGTTGCCGGCGTTGGCCGGGCGGACCACGGCGGCAGCGCCGTTCGGCGGCTGCTGGCCCGGCGCATACACGGCCATTGCGAGGCCGTTTGCCAGTTCATACTGCGACGTCACTTGTTGTTGCGACTTGTCGGCCCACGTCTTGGCGATGCACTGCGCCACTTGATCGGCGGGCTTTTGGCTTTGTCCCACGTTCTGCAGGGCAGAATCGGCTGCATGAGCAGAAAATGCCACGGTCAATGCGATGAGCGGTAGGTATTTAGCGTTCACGTTATCTCCCTCGAGTCGTGATTGATTGAGTGGGATGCGCAGCAGGACTGCGTAACAGTGAGATCGCATCAGGCGAGCACGGTTCCGGCTATTCCGAAACAAGTTGTTAACGCGCTTGCCAAATGGCGGCTGCGATGCAGTGCACTTTGCTGCGGCACGGCATGCGTCGTGTGCGGCACGACGTCATGCGCTGCGTGGTCGGCGCGCTGCCCGGTCGTGTGGTGACGTGACGGTCGCGGCGAGCGGCATGTGTCTGCATGCCGTGCCGCGACTCTTTATTTGATCGCGAAGTGGAATGGCTGATTGGTGGCCCCGTCGCATGAGCACCATGATGACAAACTTTCGCCCGTCGAATTGTTAACCAACTTTAAACACGGAAAGCGGCGGAAAGCGATGCGGCACGCGAGGGGCGTGACGCATCGTGCAGCGAATCGAGACGAGCGGGTCGTGCGCGGCGAGGGTGCCGCGCAGCGCGGTGGGTCAGCCGGCCTTGCGCGTGCCGATGTCGCGCAGGTTGGCGGGGACGATCGGGCGGAAGCGCTCGCGCTTCTGTTCGTCGTCGAAGTGCTGGAGGGCGGGCTTGATCAGGTCGCTGCGCGACACGATGCCGGTGATGCGCATCGATTGCTCGTCGGCGACGACGGGCAGGCGCTCGAGCCCGAGCATCGCGAGCCGCGACGCCACGACGCGGCACGTTTCGTGCGCCTGTGCGACGGCAGGGGCGCGGTTGGCGAACGCGTCCGAGATCGGCGTGTCGGCCGCGGCCTGTGCGCGCTGCGCATCGAGTGTCGCGCGATCGACGAGACCGAGCAGGCGGCCGTTCTGCACGACCGGGTACGCACGGTGCGTCTGCTTCGCGCCGAAGTACTGCGACTCGACGGTATCGAGCGTCGCTGCGCCGTCGATCGCGACGAGCCGGTCGGCGGCCGTCATCACTTCGCCGATGTCGTGCCGCTCGAGCGGATCGACGCCGTACTCGCGATAGATGTGATAGCCGCGGCGCGCGATCTTTTCCGTCATGATCGAGCGCTTCATCACGATGGTCGAGAAGCCGTGCGCGACGAGCGTCGCCGCGAGCAGCGGCAGCAGCGCATTCGCGTCATGCGTGAGGCCGAACGCGAACACGATCGCGGTCAACGGGGCGCCGAGCGTTGCACCAAGTGTCGCGGCCATGCACACGAGCGGCCACAGCGCCGGGTCGCCGCCCGGCAGCATCGGCGACAGCACGGTGCCGAGGCCGGCGCCGAGCATCAGCAGCGGGGCGAGCACGCCGCCCGACGTGCCCGAGCCGAGCGCGATCACCCACATCACGGCCTTCACGATCAGCAGCGCGAGCGCGATCTTCAATGCGATGTGCTGATGCAGTAGGTCGCCGATCACGTCGTAGCCGACGCCGAGCGCGCGCGGTTCGAGCCATCCGCCGATGCCGATCACGATCGCGCCGAGCGCAGGCCACCACATCCAGTGCACCGGCAGCTTTGCGAAAGTGTCCTCGACGCGATACAGCGCAGCCGACAGGCCGCACGCGAGCATGCCCGACAGCAGGCCTGCGACGATGCACGACAGCAGCGCGACGGGTGTCGGCGCGGCCGTCGTCAGCGGAAACAGCGGATCGACGCCGAAGAACACGGCGCGGGCGAAACCGGCCACCGCGCAGGCGAGCGCGACCGGCAGGAAACTGCGCGGACGCCATTCGAACAGCAGCAGTTCGACCGCGAGCAGCACGGCGGCGACCGGCGTGCCGAACACGGCCGTCATGCCGGCAGCGGCACCGGCGACGAGCAGCGTCTTGCGCTCGGCGGCGGTCACGTGCACGCACTGCGCGATCAGCGACCCGAGCGCGCCACCCGTCATGATGATCGGGCCTTCGGCGCCGAACGGGCCGCCGCTGCCGATCACGACGCCGGACGACAGCGGCTTGAGGATCGCGACCTTCGGCGACATGCGGCTCTTGCCGAACAGGATCGCCTCGATTGCTTCGGGAATGCCGTGGCCGCGGATCTTTTCCGAACCGAAGCGCGCCATCATCCCGACGATCAGCCCGCCGATCACCGGGATCACGATCACCCACGCGCCGAGCGTATTGTTTGCTGGCGAACGGTCGACGAACGAGAACTGCTGGTAGAAGAACAGGTTCGTGAACAGGTGGATCAGGCTCAACAGCACGAATGCGGCCAGCGTGCTGAGCAGGCCGATCCCGGCGGCAAGCAACGCGATCCTGGGCAGGCGGTCGTTGGTCGCGAAATCGCGTTTGTGTGGTGCGTTCATCGGCGTGGAAAAAACAAGGGTCAGTAATCGATCTGGGGAACCTGGAACGCGTCCTTGAGCGACTTCAGCTCGGCGCGATGCATGGCCGCGAGGCGGGCGAGCAGCGTCTCGCCGGCTGGCTCGAGGTGGACCTCGACCTGCCGGCGATCCGCTTCGCTCGTCTTGCGCTTCACGAGGCCGAGCGCTTCGCAGCGCGTGACCAGCGCGACGACGCCGTGATGCTGCGCCTGCAGGCGTTCCGCGAGTTCGCCGATGGTTGCCCATTCGCGATGCGGGTAGCCCTTGATGTGCAGCAGCAGCAGGTATTGCAGCGGCGTCACGCCTTCGCTTTGCGCGGCGCGTTCGGAGAAGCGCTCGAAGCGGCGCATCTGGTAGCGGAACTCGGACAGTTGCTGGAAATCGCTTTTCGCCAGCGCGCGTCGGGTATCGTTCATCGAGGTCGGTCGGACAGTCAGTTTCGGTAGCGGGCAATATATCACAACATGATATAAATGGCCGAATTTCGGCGAATGGAATGCATTCTGCGTTGCGCCGGCCGTTACATGGCGTTATGTGCGCCGCATGAGTTACGCGGCCTCGAGAATTTGCGTCTGCCGATAAAGGCCCGTGACGAGATCCGTCTGGGTAATGATTCCGACGAGCCGGCGCGATGCATCGACGACCGGAATGTGGTGGTGGCCCGAATGCGTAAACAGCGGGACGAGCGCGGTGATCGGCATCGTTTCCGGCACGCACGCGACGTCGCGCGTCATCACGGTGGCGACGCTCGCCGGCTGGCCGCCGAACGATTGCGGCAGCCGCGCGGACAGGCGTTGCCACAGCGGGGTCGGGCGGCGCAACTGGCGCGTGAGGTCGGCGCGCGTGACGATGCCGGCCAGGCGGCCGTCGCCGTCGACGACGGGCAGCGCCTTCACGCGGTGGCGGTCGAGCAGCGTGAGCGCGGCCGTCACCGACGTGGACGGCGCGACTTCGATCGCGTTCTTTGTCATCAGGTCGGCGCACGAGAGCTGGCCGAACGTGCGCGTATACGCCTGCATCTCGGTTTCGCGCAGCAGCGCTTCGAGATCGTCCGGATCGACGTCGAGCCATTCGCCGCGGCGCTTCAGCACCGCGTCGAGGTCGCCGCGCGTGAAGCCGCCGCGCGCCGGTGCAGCGCCGCCTGCTTGCGGTTTCGTTTCAGGCCGCACGCCGCCGTGCGGGTAGCGATGCCCGGTCAGCGCGTGATACGCGAGCGCGGCCGACAGCAGGACGGCCGATTGCAGCGCGATCGGCTCCAGCACGAAGCTGAACCCGAGCGAATGGATCGCCGGGCCGCCGACCACGGCCGTCAGCGCAACGGCGCCCGACGGCGGGTGCACGCAGCGCAGCACGAACATGCCGCCGATCGCGCACGCGATCGCGACCGCGGCGGCCGTGATCGGATCGGCGATCCATTGTGCGCACGCGACACCGACTGTCGCCGCGACGAGATTGCCGCCGATGATCGACCACGGCTGTGCGAGCGGGCTCGCCGGCACCGCGAACAGCAGCACGGCCGACGCGCCCATCGGTGCGACGAGCAGCGGCACGAGGCCCGGCACGCCGGGCAGCAGCCGCATCGTCACGCCGACCGTCGCGATGCCGACGAGCGCGCCCGTGCACGAGCGCAGGCGCTCGCGCCAGCCCAGCGACATCGGATGGGGAATGAAGCTGTGCAGCCATTGCCGCAACGTGCGGCGCGACGAAGGGGAGCCTGACGACATGGACGGTAAGCGGTAAGAGTGACTGCGCGGAGGCGCGCAGCGACAAGCCGCGAATTATATCGCGTTGTGATATAAATTGTCGCGCTGCATCAAGCCGTTGCACGTGCGCGACGCGAATGCCTTGCAAAAACCTTTCATCCGATGAGAGCTTGGGGGCGGGGCAATCGCGCAAATTTGTCTGCAGCGGCGTACAATTCGGGCCACTGAATCCCCCGTCATGCCAGAACCACGTACGCGATGCCCGCTCTCCCGCCTTTCTCCCGGCACGGTGATCGATACGACGTGGTTCGCGGCCGCGTTCCGTTCCCCACCTGACGCGAGCGCTGCCGACGCCTCCCCACTGACTCTCCCCAAGCCAATTCAATGGACATGCTCGAAAACATGCGCCTGTTCGTGCGCGTTGTCGAAGCCGGCAGTTTTACTGCGGTCGCGAAGGAAATCGACGCGACCACCGCGCAGGTGTCGCGCGCGGTATCGAACCTCGAAGCGCACGTACAGACGCGGCTGCTGCATCGCACGACGCGCCACCTCGGCCTCACCGAAAGCGGCGAACGCTATTTCGAGCGCGCGAAATCGATCCTCGCGGAAATCGACTACGCGAACGCGGAGGCGCGCAACGCGCTGCTGCGGCCGAGCGGCAAGATGCGCATCCATGCGATGACGGGGCTCGGGCAGAGTCATGTCGTGTCGTCGATCGTCCGCTACCAGGAGGACAACCCCGACGTGTCGGTCGAGCTGACGCTCGCGCAGCGGATGCCGAATCTCGTCGAGGAGGGCTACGACGTATCGATCGTGACGGCGTCGCAGCTGCCCGATTCGGGCTACGTCGCGCAGACCTGCGGCACGAGCTGCAGCGTGCTCGTCGCGTCGCGCGAGTACCTGGCGCGCCACGGCACGCCGCAATCGCCCGACGAATTGCCGAACCACGTGTGCCTGCGCCTCGATACGCCCGCGTCGCCGGCCGGCGAATGGCGGCTCGAGCGCAACGATGGCGAGGAGGCCGTCTACGAGCTGCAGCCCGCGCCTTTCCAGGTCAACGTGCCGGACGCGCTGTGCGTCGCGGTGCGCGCCGGGCGCGGGATCGCGTGCGTCGCGTTGTATACGGTGCTCGACGACATCCGCGAAGGGCGGCTGATTCGCGTGCTGCCCGACTACCGGCTGCAGACGGTGAGCGTGTATGCCGTCTACGCGACGCGCCGCTATCTCGATGCGAAGATCCGCACGTTCCTCGACCACCTGCGCACGACGCTCACGCCCGCACTGGAAAACGACCTGCGCGAACTCGACCGGCTGACCACCGAACAGACGCCGGGCGGCCGCAAGCACGCTTGACGATCCGCGCGGGTGCGCGCCGCGCGAACCGCACACGCCGTGGCGAGGCTCATGCGCGCGGCGCGATGCGAATCCGCTCGAAGCGTCCCGCGAGCCATCCGTAGGCGGCAATGCCGATCAGCCCGTGCGCGGCGACGAACCACAATGCGCCGGCGAACGAGCCGGTGCTGGCGACGAAATAGCCGATCACGAGCGGCGTGACGATCCCGGCGATGTTGCCGAGGCCGTTGAACACGCCGCCGCTCAGCCCGACCATCCCTTCCGGCGCGGTGTCGGCGAGCACGGCCCAGCCGACCGCCGCGAGCCCCTTGCCGAAGAACGCGATCGTCATCAGTGCAATCACGACTGCGTTCGACGACGCGCCGTTCGCGAGTACCAGCAGCGTCGCCATTGCCATCCCCACGACGAACGGCGTCTTGCGCGCCTTCGACGGGTGCATGCCGCGCCGGATCAGCCAGTCCGACAGCACGCCGCCGAGCACGCCGCCCGTGAACCCGCAGATCGCCGGCAGCGCGGCGACCCAGCCGGCCTCCATGATCGTCATCCCGCGCCCCTTGATCAGGTAGATCGGGAACCACGTGATGAAGAAGTAGGTGAGTGCGGTGATGCAGTACTGGCCGATGTAGATCGCCCACAGGTTCCGGTGGCGGAACAGTTGCGACACGTCGTGCCACGACACGCGCGGCCGATGGCGCACGCGGTTCGCTTCGAGATCGACGAGCGCGCCGTGCGCACGCAGGTAGTCGCGTTCCGCGTCGCTTACACGCGGGTGGCCGTGCGGCTCGCGATACCACGCGAACCACAGCGCGGCCAGCGCGATGCCGAGCATCCCCATCCACAGGAATACGTGCTCCCAGCCGAGCGCATGCGTGAGCCAGGCCATTGCGGGCGTGAACAGCACGACGGCCATGTACTGCGCCGAATTGAACAGCGCCGACGCCGTGCCGCGTTCGGCGGTCGGAAACCAGCACGCGACGATTCTCGAGTTGGCCGGGAACGCCGGCGATTCGACGAGGCCGAGCATGAAGCGCATGACGAACAGCGCGAGCGTCGCGGACGCGCCCTGCACGGCGAGCCCGCCGACCGTACCCTGCAGCATCGTGAAGACCGACCACAGCAGCAGGCTCAGGCCGTACACGCGCCGTGCGCCGAAGCGGTCGAGCAGCCAGCCGCCCGGGATCTGGCCGATTGCATAGGCCCATGCGAACGCGGAAAAGACGATGCCGAGCTGCACGGGCGTCAGCCCGAGGTCGTGCGCGACGCCGGTGCCGGCGATCGACATCGTCGCGCGATCCGCGTAGTTGATGACGGTGACCGCAAAAATCAGCGCGAGAACCGCATAGCGGACGCGGCCGATCGTGCGCGAGGTGGCGGGCGACGCGGCGAGCGCGGCGCCGCTGGATCGATTGGGCATGCGTGTCTCCTGGCCTCCGTCGCGCGGAGGCATCCGGTGTTGTAACGGGGGGCCGCCGTGCGGCGTGTGGCGATCAGTGCGTGACGCTGGTAGGCGGACGCTGGCCCGCGAAGCATGCGGCGAGGTTGGCGAGCACGATCCGGCCCATCTCTTCGCGCGTTTCGCGGGTCGCGCTCGCACGGTGCGGCTGCACGACGACGCGGTCGAGTTCGAGCAGCGCGGCCGGCACGTGCGGTTCGTTCGCGAACACGTCGAGGCCGGCGCCGGCGATCGTGCCGTCGGCGAGCGCGCGAATCAGCGCGGCTTCGTCGATCAGCTTGCCGCGCGCGACATTGATCAGGAATCCTGCGGGGCCGAGCGCGGCGAGCACGTCGGCCGTCACGAGCACGTTGCCGTGATCGGCCGATGCAGCGATCACGAGCACGTCGCTGTCGTGCGCGAGCGCGGCGAGGTCGGGCACGAAGCGATAGCCGCTGTCACGATGCTCGCGCGGGCCGAAGTAGCTGACGGGCATCCGGAACGCCTGCGCGCGCTGCGCGATCGCACGCCCGACGCGGCCGAGCCCGACGATGCCGAGCCGCTTGCCGGTCACCTGTGTCGCGAGCGGCTGGGCCGTCTTGCCCCAGCGGCCGGCGCGCACGATGCGCTCGCCGGTGCCGAGGTCGCGCAACGTCATCAGGATCAGCCCCATCGCCATGTCGGCGACGTCGTCGGTCAGCACGTCGGGTGTCGTCGTCACGTGGATGCCGCGCGCGCGGGCGCGGTCGAGATCGACGGCGTCGGTGCCGATACCGCTGATCGCGACGATCTCGAGCGCGGGCAGGCGGTCCATCAGCGCGCCGGACAAGCCGTTCGCGCCGCCGGTCACGACGCCGCGAATACGCGTGGCCACGCGATCGAGCAGCGCGTCCGGTTGCTCGGCCGCATACAGCCGGTGCACCGCGTAACGGGCGGACAGTTCGGCGTCGATGGTGTCGGGGAGCGGCTGGGTGAGCAGGATGTCGATGGTCATGAAGGTCTCGGTCGTCGTGCGCGGCGCGGGCCGCGCATCAGGTGCAACCGAGTATAGAAATTGGATCGATATCGGTCTAACATCAAAAGACTATCGATTGATTCAAGAATTGGATGATTGAACTGCACCAGCTTCGCTGCTTTGTCGCGGTCGCCGAGGAGTTGCATTTCGGTCGCGCGGCCCGGCGGCTCTTCATGACCCAGCCGCCGCTCAGCCGGCAGATCCAGCTGCTCGAGCATGCGCTCGGCATCGCGCTGCTCGAACGCAGCAGCCGGCAGGTCAGCCTGACCGCGGCCGGCGAGCGGTTCCTGCGCGACGCGCGGCACATCCTCGAATTCTCCGCACGGGCCGAGCAGGCCGCGCAGCGCGTCGCGCATGGCGGTGCCGGCCGCATCACGCTCGGCTTCACCGCGGTCAGCGCGTACCGGATGATCCCGATGCTGCTGGCGCATGCCGCGCACGCGCTGCCGGACGTCGACGTCGAATTGCGCGAGATGGTGTCGACCGTGCAGATCGATGCGCTTGCGTCGCGGATGCTCGACGCGGGCTTCGTGCGCCAACGTGCCGCGCGCCAGCCGCTCGAATACCGGCTCGTGCAGCGCGAGCCGATGCTGGTCGCGGTCGCGGAGGGCGCGCCGCTCGCCGCATGCGAGCGCATCGGCCCCGACGATCTCGACCGGCAGCCGTTCATCGCGTATTCGCCGAACGAGGGGAAATACTTTCACGACCTGATCTCGGGCCTGTTCGCGAACGCGGGGCGGCTGCCGAACTACCTGCACTACGTCGGGCAGACGCATACGATCCTCGGCCTCGTGCGCGCGGGGCTGGGTGCCGCACTCGTGCCGGCGTCGGCGCGCGAACTGCATGTGGACGGCGTGGTGTTCCGGCCGCTGGCGGGCGCCGACGTGGCGGCCGAGCTGTATCTCGCATGGCGCGCGGACAACGACAACCCGGCGCTGCCGGTGTTCAACGCGATGGTCGAACGGTTCCTGTCGGGAAGCGCGGAAGACGGACGCGCGTAAATGCGGGCGGCGGCGCGCGGTACGCGCCAGCCTCGCGTCGACAAGTCGGTTGTCTGATGATTGACGACACGGCCCGCGAACCGCGGTATACCCCATCCGCAGGCGCTTCAGACCCGTTGAAACGCCTTTCCTGAAGCGGATTCAGGTGTTCATGCCCCGTATTTCCTGTCGCTCGACACGGGGAAACCCTCATTCCGGATTCGTCGGTCGTCGTATTACTGTATCGATACACTAAATCGATACAGTTGCGCTGCGATGCGCACAAGCAAAGGAGACGGCCCATGAATACCCTGACCCGGCGGCGTTTTCTGCAGACGGCGTCCGTCGCCACGCTCGCGGCCGCAGGCGGCTTGCCCGGCGTGGTACGCGCGCAGCCTGCGGTGACGTTGCGCTGCTCGTCGTCGATGCCGGCCGACCAGAACGCCGCGCACTACGTGTGGTACGAGCGTCTGGCGGCGAACCTGAAGGCGAGCGTTGGCGATGCGATTCGCGTCGACTATTTCCCGAACAGCCAGCTCGGCAAGGAGAGCGATGTCGCGCAGCAGGTGAAGATCGGCGCGATCGACATGATGATCGCGGGTTCGTCGATCTGGGCGACGGTGGCGCCGGAACTCGGGATGCTCGATCTCGGCTATCTGTTCGACAGCTATGCGCATGTCGCGAAGGTGCTCGACGGTCCGGTCGGTGCAAGCCTGAACACGCTGCTGCAAAAGCGCGCGGGCTGCTCGGTGCTGACCTGGGGCTCGCACTTCGGCGGGCGCTGCGTGTTCACGAAGCAGCCCGTGCTTGCGCTGCAGGGCCTGAAGGGCACGAAGCTGCGCGTGCTGCCGACGCCGGCGTTCATGGACACCTTCAAGGCGATGGGGGCGGTGCCGACACCGATTCCATTCGGCGAGCTGTACATGGCCGTGCAGACAGGTGTTGTCGACGGGCTCGAGCACGATCCGGCCACGGTGCTCGCGAGCAAGTTCGACGAAGTGGTGAAATCGTGCTGGCAATCGCATCACGTGTTTGCCGCGATGACCGTCGTGATGGGGCGGCGCGCGCTCGACCGGATTCCGGCGAACCTGCGCCCCGCGTTCGATCGCGCGGTGGCCGACGCAACCGCACAGCAGCGCGCGATTGCCGCGCAGAAGGCCGACCAGGCCGAGCAGGCACTGAAGCAGCACGGCATGAGCTTCCATCCGATGGCGGCGGCCGAACGCGCGGCGTTGCGGCAGACGATGCACGACCGGCTCTATACGGCATTCGCCAAGCAGTACCCGGCGACCGCGCCGCTGTTTCCGGCGATTGCCGCCGTGCGGGGCTGAGCGATGGAGACCTGTTCCGTTTCGGGCGCCGCGGCGGCGCCTGGCGCCGGCCATCCGGCACGCCGCGTCGCACGCGCGCTGGACGCGATGCTGCGCGCGATCGAATACGTGTCCGCGGCGGTGCTGGCCGTCGATGTGCTCGTCGTGTTCGTTTCGGTCGTGTTCCGCTATTTCCTGCATGACCCGCTCGACTGGACCGAGGAGGTCGCGAGCGCGCTGATGATCGTGCTGGTGTTTTTCGGTGCGGCGACGGTGCTCGGGCGCAGCCAGCACGTCGGCATCGACCTGTTTCGCGGCTGGCTCCCGGCGCGCTGGCAGGGCGCGCTCGTGCAGATCGGCCACTGGATCGTCGCGGCCGTCTCGCTGAACCTGCTGGTGTCGTCGTGCCAGTTGCTGGCCGATTCGTACGACCAGTTGACGCCGGGCGGGCTGCCGGGCTGGATCAACGTGTATCCGATGATGTTCGGCGCGCTGTTCATGACCGTGTTCGCGCTGGCCAACGCGCTCGACGCGCCGCGCCGCCGCGTGGCCGGCACGCTCGCGTGCTGCGCGGGATTCGCGGCCGCGCTGTACGGATGGAACGCGCTGGTGCCGGCGCACGCGATCGCGCCGGGCGTGCTGCTGGCCGCCGGTTTCGTCGGCGGGCTCGTACTGGGCGTGCCGATCGGTTTCGTGCTCGCGTTCTCGGCGCTGCTGTATTTCCTCGCCGACCCGACACTGCCGCTGCTCGTCTACTCGCAGCAGGTCATGGCCGGCGCCGATCACTTCGTGCTGCTCGCCGTGCCGTTCTTCGTGCTGGCCGGGCTGCTGATGGAATCGAACGGCATGTCCGCGCGGCTCGTCGAACTGCTGCTGCGGATCTTCGGGCGCGTGCGCGGCGGGCTAGGGCTGATCGTGATTCTCGCGACGGCCTGCTTTTCCGGCGTGTCGGGCTCCAAGCTCGCGGATATCGCGGCAGTCGGCGGCGTGGTGATGCCGGCCGTGCGCCGCGCGCGCCAGGATCCCGACGAAACGGCCGCGCTGCTCGCGTGCAGCGCGGTGATGGCCGAGACCATCCCGCCATGCGTGAACATGATCATCATGGGCTTCGTCGCGAACATCTCGATTGCCGGGCTGTTCGTCGCGGGCATCGTGCCGGCCGCGGTGCTGGCCGCGTCGCTCGCGGTGGTCACGGTGATCGCCGGGCGCAGGATCGACGTCTCGGCGGTGTTCGCGGAACGTCGCGCATGGCTGCCGCTCGCGGGCGGCGCGCTGGTCGCGCTGGTGATGGTCGCGATGATCGGCAAGGGCGTGACCTCGGGGATCGCGACCTCGACCGAGGTGTCCGCGTTCGCGGTGGTCTATGCGCTCGTGGCGGGCTGGCTCGCGTTTCGCGAGCTGACCTGGCGTTCGGTCGGACGCGTGTTCGTGCGTGCCGCGTCGATGGCCGGCGGCATCCTGTTCATCGTTGCCGCGGCGTCGAGTGTGTCGTTCGCGCTGTCGATCGAGCAAATTCCGGCACTGGTCTCGGGCACAATGACCGCGTTCGCCCACCAGTACGGCGCGACGATGTTCCTGCTGCTCGCGGCGCTGGTCATGGTCGTATTCGGCGCGGTGCTCGAGGGTGCGCCGGCGCTGATCATCTTCGGGCCGCTGCTTGCGCCGATCGCGCTGCAGCTGGGCATCAACCCGCTGCATTTCGGCACGGTCGTGGTGGTGGCGATGGGGCTCGGCCTGTTCGCGCCGCCGGTCGGACTCGGTCTGTTCACGACCTGCGCGATCACGGGCACCGAAGTCCGGCACGTTGCGCGGCCGATGGTGAAATATCTGCTGGTGCTGGTCGCCGCCCTCGTGGCGCTGATTCTCGTGCCGGCGTTTTCGTTGTGGCTGCCGGCCCATTTCGGCCTGTAGCCGCCTTTTACAGCAAGACGACATGAGTACGATTCAGGACGTGGCCCGTCATGCGGCCGTTTCGGTCAGCACGGTTTCGAACGTGCTCAACGGCCGTACCGACCAGATGAAGCAGGAAACGCTCGAACGCGTGAACGCCGCGATGGAAGTGCTGCAGTACCGGCCCAGCACGCTGGCGCGCCAGCTCAAGACGGGGCAGACGCCGCTCGTCGGGCTGCTGGTGCCGTCGATGGCGAACCCGATGTACGGCTACATCGCGCGCGAGGTCGAGGCCTGCGCGCAGGAACGGTATGGTCATCGCGTGCTGATCGGCAATACGTATCGCGATGCGAAGAAGGAGGCGTCTTTCTTCGACGACCTGTTCGCGCATGGCGTGCGGCGCGTGATCGTGATCTCGTCGCTGGCCGACGAAAGCCACCTCGAGCGCGCGGCCGAACGCGGGATGACGGTCGTGAGCTACGACCGGCGCGCGACGCCCGGCGAGCTGTCGAAGGTCGATCACGTCACGGCCGACAACGAGGCCGCCGCGCGGCTCGCGACGCGTTGCCTCGTCGACGCGGGGCACCGGCGGCTCGCGTTCGCGACGGTCGCCGGCATGACGGTGAGCCGCAGCGACAAGATCCGCGGCTTTCTCGCGACGGCGCGCGACGCGGGCGTCGAAGCACACGCGCGGGTGCTCGACGGCGGTCCGGCGAACGAGTACGGCGATGCGGTGATCGTCGACGTGGGGCGCGCGCTGGGCGTCGCGCTTGCCGCCGATCCGGCGCGGCCGACCGGCATCGTCGCGGTCAACGACCTGTTCGCGCTTGGCCTGATGGCCGGGCTGCGCGACGGTGGCCTGCGCGTGCCGGACGACGTGTCGGTCGTCGGGATGGACGGTCATTTCCTGTCGGCGATTTCCAATCCGGCGCTCACCACGGTGCAACTGCCCGTCACCGAGATGGCCGAGGAAATGGTGCGGCGCGTGATGCGGCCGGACGGCGACATGCCGCCGGCGCCCGAACCGCACGTATTCTCCGGCGTGACCCTCATCGAGCGCGCATCGGTCGCGTCGCCGCCGCAAGCGGGCCACTCGCACGGAGGGGCCGCATGACGCGCGTCTTCGTCACCCATCCGTCGGGGATGCTCGACCATTATTTCGGCGCGAAGGCGATGCGCGCGCTGCAGGCGATCGCTGACGTCACTTGCAACCCGCTCGATCGCGAGCTGGGCACGGACGAACTGGTCGCCGCCGCGCAGGGCTGCGACGCGATGATCGCGTACCGGCAGACACCCGCGCCGCGTGCGCTGTTCGCCGGGCTGCCCGCACTTGCGGCGTTCCTGCGTTGCGCGGTCGATATCCGGACCGTCGATGTCGATGCGGCGAGCGCGTTCGGCGTGCTGGTCACGCAGGCGAGCCCTGGCTTCGCGCCGGCCGTCGCCGAGTGGGTGATCGGCGCGATGATCGATCTCGCGCGCGGTATCGGCCGCTATGCGTCGGCCTACCACCAGGGGATGCCGACGGTGCCGCAGATGGGGCGCGAATTGCGCGGCAGCACGCTCGGCCTGATCGGTTACGGACAGATCGCGCGCCACCTTGCGCCGATCGCGACGGCGCTCGGGATGCGCGTGCTCGTCAGCGATCCGTACGTGCGTGTCGACGCGCCGACGCTTGAACAGGTCGAGGTCGCGGCGCTGTTGCAAGCGGCCGATTTCGTCGTGTGCCTCGCGCCGGCCACGCCGGCCACCGCGAACCTGATCGATGCGGGTGCGTTCGCGGCCATGAAGCAGGACGCGTATTTCATCAATGCATCGCGCGGCGAACTGGTCGACGAGCAGGCGCTGTCCGACGCGCTCGACAGTGGCCGGCTCGCAGGCTGTGCACTCGACGTCGGGCGCGCGGCGGACCAGATGCCGACGCCCGCGCTCGCCGCGCATCCGCGGGTGATCGCGACGCCGCATGTCGGCGGCCTGACGATGCCCGCGGTCGAGCACCAGGCGCTCGAGACGGTCGATCAGCTCGCCGCGCTGCTCGCCGGAAGCATGCCGCGCGGCGCCGTCAACGCGGGGCATGCAACGCGGCTGGCGCGCTGGTGCACGGCAGGGGCAGATACCCGCCCGGGCTCGCGATGAGACCCGACGAGCCCACCGTGCGGCCGGCCGACGCGTGCGATTGCCACATCCACATCTATGACGACGCCTATCCGCTCGCGCCGACGGCGACGTTCCGTCCGCCGCACGCGCCGGTGGATGCGTATCGCCGGGTGCAGCAGGCGCTCGGCCTTGCCCGCGTCGTGATCGTGCAGCCGACCGGCTATGGTGTCGACAACCGTTGCCTGCTCGACGCGCTGGCCGCATTCGGCCAGCAGGCGCGCGGCGTCGCGACGTTGCCGGCCGACGTGCCGGACGCCGAGCTGGCGCGGTTGCACGCGGCGGGCGTGCGCGGCGTCCGGTTCATGATGTTGGCGGGCGGCCTGGCGCGGTGGGACGAACTGGAGCGGGTGGCCGCGCGGATCGGGCCGCTTGGCTGGCACGTCGACCTGCAGCTCGACGGCCGGACGCTGCCCGAGGTCTTGCCGTTGCTGTCCTCGCTACAGGCGCGTGTCGTGATCGATCACACGGGCAAGTTCCTGACACCCGTCGCGCCGGACGCGCCCGAGTTTCTCGCGCTGCGGCGCCTGCTCGACCGTGGCCATGCATGGGTGAAGCTGTCCGCGCCGTACGAGACGTCGCGCTCGGGTGCACCCGGTTACGACGATGTCGCGCGTCTCGCCGCCGTGCTGGCTCGCCACCATCCGGCGCGTTGCGTATGGGGCAGCAACTGGCCGCACCCGAACGTGTCGCCGGTTCCCGATGACATGAACTTGCTCGGCTGGCTGGACGACTGCACGGCGGACGACGCGGTCACTCGCGCGATTCTGGTCGACAACCCGGCCGTGCTTTACGGGTTCTGAGCCGCCAGCAAGGACGGGGCAGCGTGTGACAAGCTTTCAATCCGGAAGCTTGCGCATGCGATGGCAAGCAATCCTGACCGGACACGACCGGTCGCAGTCCTGCGAATCCTTACCGTACTGAAAGCGGTTTCACTACCGGTGTTCCAGATGAGGAACGCAGCAGCTTCGCTGCACTGCGACAACTGCTTGACGCTGCATGCCGGTCGGCGCACGATACGTCCGTGCATTTGGAGCGGGACGCGCCGGCCGCGCGGTTCCTGCACCCGCGACACGCAAAAGAACAACGATGAGCCTTTACGCCCTCGTACCGGAATACCGGCCCCGCGTTTGTCGGCCCGCCGGAACAACGCTTCTCCCGACGCCCGTCGCGTCACGTATCCGTCATCCCGTTTCGTACCGTGCATCGGTACGCTTTCCCGTTCGCGCGCGCGCCGCGACGATGAACGGCGCCAGTCCGGCCCGCCGCATCGCACCGCCGCACGCTACCCCCGATCACCGCATCCCGAACGGCGCCTACACCGGCGTGTCGTGACGCCGGTCGTGCCCATCCTTGTATTGCACCGCCGGCTTGCGTGGCTGCCCGGCGGTACCGAAGTCCGAAGCATTTCGATTGAGCTTGAAAAAGCAAACGCAAGCAGTTCGGTTCGAGGTTCAAGGAGAAAAACTCATGTCGCAGCTTTCGAATGAAGAAGCAAACGGCAGTTCGGGGAGTGGCAAGGTCAAGCTGATCAAGTGGGCGATCATCATCGCCGGCGTCGCGATCGCGGCACCGGCCGCGCTGTTCATCCTGAAGGGGGTGATCGCGCTCGTCACGGCGGGCGTGATCGGCCTCGGCGCGATCTATTTCGCGCCAGTCGTCGCGATGAAGTTCGCGAACCAGAAGGTGAAGATGATCGTCGCGGAGGCGCAGGCCAATCCGATCGAGACGTTGATCAACCAGCTCGCGGAAAAGCGCCAGGCGGCCCAGAAATTCGCGGACAGCATCACCGCGTTCCGCACCGAGGTGAAGAACTTCGAGAGCAAGACGGAGCTGTTCGAGAAGCAGTATCCGGACGATGCGCCACGCTTCCGTCAGCAGCTCGACACGATGAAACAGCTGCTCGCATTCCGCGAGGGGCGCTACAAGCAGGTGCAGGCCGAACTGAAGAATTTCGCGTCGGCGATCGACCGCGCGAAGGCGATGTGGGACATGTCGCAGGCGGCGCAGCAGATGAACAAGCTCGCGGGCCGGCAGGCGTCCGACACGTTCGAGCAGATCAAGACCGACGTGGCCGTCGATTCGGTGATGCGCTCGGTCAACAAGGCGTTCTCCGAAATGGAGACGTCGCTGATGGATAACCCCGAGGTCAAGCAGGCACAGCAGCAGGCGGTGATGAACGCCCCGCACGCGCCCGGGCTCGATGCGGCGAACCCCGCGCAGTTGCCGTCGAAACAACAACAATAACTTCCTGCAGGCTCGCAACCATGAAAAAACTTCTTGGCGCCATTGCGTTTCTGGTCGTGCTCGTCGGTGTATGGATCGTGCATCAGGGCGGCCTGTCGTCGCTGATTCCCGCGCATGACGCGGCCCCGGGCGCGACGTCCGCGCAAAGTGGCGACACCGGCCAGTCCACGCAGACATCGCCGTCGTCCAACGTGCTCCCGGCCGGCTTCACCCCGCAGGCCAGCACGCTGAAATCGATCGCCGAAAACAGCATCGTGCGGATCTCCGTGCAGAACCCGAGCGAACCGTTCTTCGGCGAGGACAAGGGCGCGCCGCACGGCTTCAACGTCGAATTCGCGCGGCTGCTGTTCGCGGATCCGTCGTTCTCGCATGGCGGCAAGCCGGTCGTCGTCGATACGCGTCACGAGGTCGACACGTATCCGGGCGTGCCGAAGCAGCTGCTCGATACGGATGCGAAGGGGAATCACGTGGTCGACGTGGCGATGGACGGGCTGACGTTCCCGGACAACACACCGTCGGGCGTCGTCTATTCGGTGCCCTACGTCGACGATTTCGGCTACTCGCTGATTGTGCGGCAAGGTTCAGCGATCCGCTCGACCGACGATCTCGCGGGCAAGACGGTCGGCATCCTGAAGGGCGACCCGGACGTGCGCGCGTTCGTCACGCGCCAGTATCCGAACGTGAAGTTCGTCGAGGTCGACGATTCCGATCCGGCGTTCATCGCAAAGAGCATCGACGGCCATACGGTCGACGCGTTCATCTACGACTATCCGTTCGCGGTGAGCTCGATCAAGAACACCGACCTGAAGTTCGCGGTGACCAAGCTCGACGGCTCGAACATCGCGTACAAGATCGGCGTGCGCGCGGACGACCAGGATCTGCTGATCTACCTGAACGCCGCGATCGCGAAGCTCACGCAGTCGCCGCAGTATCTCGACCTGCTGCGCAAGTATTTCGTCAGCGACCAGGCGGTGACGACCGCGGCCGCGTCGGGCGAACATACGTACGTGGTGAAGGCGGGCGACACGCTGAACATGATCGCCGCGAGCAAGCTCGGCAGCGGCCAGCGCTATCGCGAGATTCAACGCCGCAACAACCTCGCCAACCCGAACCTGATCCTGGCGGGCCAGCATCTGGTGATTCCGGTGCGGTAGCGGCGGCGTGATCTGAACGAAGGACGTTGAAGGGACGTGAAAGACTGCGCGCGGCCCGGCGGAGGTGATCCGCCGGGCCGCGCGCTTTTCTGCGTCAGTGAGTGATCGACAGGAACAGGTACGCGGCGAACAGCGACAGGTGCACGACACCGTGCAGCACCGTCGTGCGCCCCTGGCTGAGCGTCAGCGTGCTGACCAGCAGGGTGAGCGCCAGCAGCACGGTTTCCATCGGGCCGATGCCGAGCGTGAGCGGCTGGCCGACCCAGATGAACACGGCCGCGACGGTCGGGATCGTGAGCCCGATGCTCGCGAGCGCCGAACCGAGCGCCAGGTTCATGCTGGTCTGCAGGCGATTCGCGCGCGCGGCGGTGACGGCCGCGAGCCCCTCCGGCAGCAGCACGAGCGCGGCGATCACGATACCGACAGCGGCTTCGGGTGCGCCGAGCTGCATCACGGCATGCTCGACAGCCGGCGACAGCAGCTTTGCGAGCAGCACGACCGCGACGAGGCTCACGAACAGCAGCACCATGCTGATCACGGCGGTGCGGTTGCTCGGCGCCGCCGCGTGAACCGCCTCGTTCGCGCTGTCGTGCGCGGCGAGGAAGTAGTCGCGATGGCGCACGGTCTGCACGAACACGAAGGCGCCGTACAACACGAGCGACGACACGCCGGCGAACGCGAGCTGCGATTTCGAGAAGAACGGGCCCGGTGCGGCGTTCAGGTAGTTCGGCATTACGAGCGACAGCACCGACAGCGACGCCAGCACCGCGAGCGCCTTGCTTGCGCCGCGGCCCTGGAAGTCCTGTTCGCCGTGCTTCCAAGCGCCGACCAGCAGGCAGATGCCGACGATGCCGTTGCAGATGATCATCACGGCGGCGAATACGGTGTCGCGTGCGAGGCCCGATTTCTCCGGGCCCGCACCGAGCATCACCGACACGATCAGCGCGACTTCGATGACGGTCACGGCGACCGCGAGCACCAGCGTGCCGAACGGTTCGCCGACGCGGTGCGCGACGACTTCGGCGTGGTGGACGGCGGCGAACACGGCGCCGGCGAGTGCGGCGGCGAACACCGCGATGACGAGGCCTTCGGCCGGTACGGCGCGCGACAGCGCGAGGACCAGCCATGCGGCAAGCGGGGCCACGAGGGTCCAGCGCGGGAGCTGGTTGGACGAGAGCGGCATGGAGGGTTTCCTTATGCGAGTGGCGGCGCGCGACGCGCCGTCACGGGTTGACGAAGCCCGGCCGTACTATCCGCCGAACGAGGATGTTGAAACCGAAGGGTGGCGGCACGCAATGGTGCTGCCCTGGGTTCGCCGCCGTGAGGCGGCGAGGGGCGCGGGCGGGCCGGAGCCCGTCGCTGGATGAAACGGTTCGATGCGGCTGGCCGCGAACGGCGAGGCGAGCACGTGTGACGACGCGCGGGCCGGAGGCTCGGTTCCGACCCCGGAAGGGCGGCCGGCGATGGACGGCGGTGGCGGCGTGACACGCGGGTTCCCCCTGAAATCCGGCGGTTTGTCGAATTTTATCAGGCGTTCGGGGGTCACTATCTCATATTCGAATGCTTTCATTGACCTTTCGGTTTGCAAAAAGTGCCCCGACCTTTCAATTTTTTTGTCTTTGCAGTTTCCGTAACGGTCTCTTGCACGACAAATTCGGGCTCGCCCTGACATAAATCTACCGACCGGTCGGTTTATAATAGACCGCACCTCCACTTCATGACGGATCGCAAGCGATGGCTGTTTCTTCTGCACATTCGGTGAACTCGGGCGCGCTGGCGCCGTCGGCCGTCGTCGGCGTGATCGGCGCCGGCGCGATGGGCGCGGGCATTGCGCAGGTTGCGGCGGCGGCCGGCCATACGGTGCTGCTGTACGACCTGAACGAAGCCGCCTGCGACAAGGCGCTGGCCGGCATCCGCGCGCAGTTCGCGCGGCTCGCGGAGAAAGGCCGGCTCGAACCGGCCCAGGCCGATGCGGCCGGCGCGCGGATTCGCGCGGTGCGTGAACTGGCCGATTTCGCGGGCGCCGCGCTGATCGTCGAGGCGGCAGCCGAGCGGCTCGATGTGAAGCGCGAGATCTTCGCGACGCTCGAGTGCCATGTCGACGACGCGTGCCTGCTGGCGACCAACACGTCGTCGATCTCGATCACGTCGATCGCGGCCGGGCTGCGCGTGCCGCAGCGCGTCGCCGGACTGCATTTCTTCAACCCGGCGCCGCTGATGGCGCTCGTCGAGGTGGTCAGCGGGCTCGCGACCGCGCCTGAGGTCGCGCAGGTGCTGGTTGCGACCGCCGCCGCGTGGGGCAAGCAGCCCGTGATGGCGAAATCGACGCCGGGCTTCATCGTGAACCGCGTCGCACGGCCGTATTACGCGGAGGCGCTGCGCGTGCTGAACGAGCAGGGCGGCGCGCCGGCATCGATCGACGCGGTGATGCGCGAGGCCGGCGGCTTCCGGATGGGGCCGTTCGAGCTGATGGACCTGATCGGCCACGATGTGAACTTCGCGGTGACCGAATCGGTGTTCCGCGCGTACTTCAACGATCCGCGCTACACGCCGTCGCTGATCCAGCAGGAACTCGTGAACGCGGGCTTCCTCGGGCGCAAGTCGGGCCGCGGCTTCTATTCGTATGCGGACGGCGCGACACCGCTCGCGCCCGATCTCGAAGCACCGTGCGACGCGCCGGACGACGTCGCGCTGTTTGCGCAGGACGGCCCGGCCGCCGCGCTGCATGCGCGCTTCACCGAACGCATTCCGGGTGCCCGGCAGGCCGGCGCGCATGCCGACGACCTGCTCGCGACGGCCGGCCGCGCATCGATCGCGCTGACCGACGGCCGCACCGCGACCGCGCGCGCCGCGCAGACGGGCGCGGCCGATCTCGTGCTGGTCGACCTTGCGCGCGATTACGCGCAGGCCGGGCTCGTCGCACTGACGCGTGCACTCCAGTGCAGCGATGCAGCCTATGCGGACGCGGTCGGCCTGTTCCAGCAGGCGGGTTTTCGCGTCGTCGGCGTCGCGGACGTGCCGGGCATGGTCGCGATGCGCACCGTCGCGATGCTCGCGAACGAGGCGGCCGACACGGTGAACCAGGGGGTGTGCTCGCCCGCCGATCTCGATCTTGCGATGGAGAAGGGCGTGAACTACCCGTGCGGCCCGCTCGCGTGGGCCGATGCGATCGGCATCGGCCGCGTGCACCGCGTGCTGTCGAACCTGGCGGCGAGCTACGGCGAGGACCGCTATCGCGTGTCGCCGCGCATCGCCGCGCTGCATGCGGCCGGCCGCACGTTCCGGTCGTAGCCGTCGCCCCCGTTACTTCGAACACGATAACGACATCACTCCATTGGAGGAGCACCCCGATGACTCACCCGACGCATCCCGCCGCCGCCCTCGAGTCGATCGAGACCGCCAGCCGTGACGAACTGCAGGCACTGCAGCTCGAGCGCCTCAAGTGGTCGCTGCGCCACGCGTACGACAACGTCCCGCACTATCGCCGCACGTTCGATGCGGCGGGCGTGCATCCGGACGACCTGAAGTCGCTCGCCGATCTCGCGAAATTCCCGTTCTCGACCAAGAACGACTTGCGCGACAACTATCCGTTCGGGCTGTTCGCGGTGCCGCGCGAGCAGGTCGTGCGCGTGCACGCGTCGAGCGGCACGACGGGCAAGCCGACGGTGGTCGGCTACACCGCGCGCGACATCGATACCTGGGCGAACGTGACCGCGCGCTCGATCCGCGCGGCCGGCGGCCGGCCCGGCGACACGCTGCACAACGCGTTCGGCTACGGGCTCTTCACGGGCGGCCTCGGGATTCACTACGGCGCGGAACGGCTCGGCTGCATGGTCGTGCCGATGTCGGGCGGCCAGACCGAAAAGCAGGTGCAGTTGATCCGCGATTTCGAGCCGAAGATCATCCTCGTCACGCCGTCGTACATGCTGAACCTGATCGACGAGATGGTGCGGCAGGGGATGGACCCGGCCAAGTCGTCGCTGAAGATCGGCATCTTCGGCGCCGAGCCGTGGACGCAGGCGCTGCGCGAGGAAGTCGAGACGCGCGTGGGTATCGACGCGCTGGACATCTACGGGCTGTCGGAAGTGATGGGCCCGGGCGTCGCGTGCGAATGCGTCGAGACGAAGGACGGCCCGGTGATCTGGGAAGACCATTTCTACCCGGAGATCATCGATCCGGTTACGGGCGAAGTGCTGCCCGACGGCAGCCAGGGCGAGCTCGTGTTCACGTCGCTGACGAAGGAGGCGATGCCGGTGATCCGCTACCGCACGCGCGACCTCACCGCGCTGCTGCCGCCGACCGCCCGCGCGATGCGCCGTCTCGCGAAGATCACGGGCCGCTCCGACGACATGCTGATCGTGCGCGGCGTGAACGTGTTCCCGAGCCAGATCGAGGAGATCGTCGTCGCGCTGCCGCAGTTGTCGGGCCAGTTCCAGATCACGCTGTCGCGCGACGGTCACATGGACCGGCTCGACCTCGCGGTCGAACTGCGTTCCGAAGCGGCCGCGTCCGTCACCGACAGCGATCGCGCGGCGCTCGCGCGTGAGCTGCAGCACCGGATCAAGACGATGGTCGGCGTGTCGTCCGGCGTGACGGTGCTGGCGGCGGGCGGCATTCCCGCGACCGCGACCGGCAAGGCCCGGCGCGTGATCGACCGCCGCCAGGCCGCCTGATTCCCCTGTTTGCCGTTCTACCCGAGGAAACCTGTTCGATGGATGGATTGAAGACCCTGGCCGTCGCGGTCGATGCGCGCGGCATCGCAACCGTCGCGCTGCAGCGCGGCGACGTGCTCAACGCGTTCGACGAGACGATGATCGCCGAACTGACCGACGTGTTCACCACGCTCGGCCGGCGCGACGACGTGCGCGCGATCGTGCTGCGTTCGGACGGCCGCGCGTTCTGCGCGGGCGCCGACCTGCAGTGGATGCAGCGCGCGAGCACGAACGACGCGGCGGCGAACCTGCGCGATGCGGAGCGATTCGCCGCGATGATGCGCGCGATCCGGCAATGCCCGAAGCCGACGGTGGCGCGCGTGCAGGGCCATGCGTTCGGCGGCGGCGTCGGCCTGTGCGCGGCGTGCGACATCGTGATCGCGAGCGATCACGCGCGCTTCTCGGTCAGCGAGGCACGCTTCGGGATCCTGCCGGCCGTGATCGGCCCGTATCTGGTCGAGGCGGTCGGCCAGCGCCAGGCACGCCGGCTCGCGCTGACGGCGACCCAGCTCGCCGCGGGCGAAGCGGTCGCGATCGGCCTGATCCACCAGGCCGTGCCGCTCGATTCGCTCGACGAAGCACTCGACAAGACGCTCGCCGAACTCGGCCGCAACGGCCCGAACGCGCTGATGGAGATCAAGCGCTTCTTCGACGCGATCGGCGAGTATCCGCCGTCGGACGAGCGCGCGGCATTCACCGCGCAGACGATCTCCCGCGTGCGGGCGACGCCGGAAGCGAAGGAAGGCTTCACCGCGTTCTTCGCGAAGCGGCCGCCGGCCTGGGAGGCGGGCGCCGAGTAAGGGGAAACCGAGGAGAAACCAAGGGGAAACGGCGACGATCGACGGCACGGCGGGCCCGGCCGAATTTTGCGGCTCGGGCTCGGGCGCTTGCTCTACAATGCGTGACCTCCGGCGCGCTGCCGGCCCAGCCCCGACCGATTCTTCATCCGATGATCGTCAACCGCCTTATCTCCGAGATCCTGTTCGGCTTCACCGGCCTGATCGGCATCATCAACCCGATCGGCATCGCGTTCCTGTTTCTCGAACGGACCGAGGCGCTCTCCGAGCAAGAACGCGATCTGCTCGCGAGGAAGGTCGCGTTCAACGCGTTCGTCGTGCTGATGGTCGCGTTCTTCGCCGGCACGCCGGTGCTGCATTTCTTCGGGATCTCGATGGAAGCGCTGCGGATCGGCGGCGGCTTCGCGGTTGCAGTGGCCGGCTGGCAGATGCTGAACGAGCCCGACGGGCCGGGCGGCGGCGACACGCCGGTCAAGCCGATCGACGCGAACGCGATCATGACGCGCGCGTTCTTCCCGCTGACCATGCCGCTGACGGTCGGCCCCGGCTCGATCGCGACCGCGATCGCGCTGAACGCGAACCGCACGCACAAGCTGTCGGAGTTCGCGCTGTCGAGCGTCGTGTCGATCGCCGTCTCCGTGCTGGTTGCGATCGTGATCTGGCAGGTCTACAGCCGCTCCGCGTTGCTGTCGCGCTACCTCGGCAGCGAAGGCACCAAGGTCGCGAAGCGCGTGTCGGCATTCCTGCTGCTGTGCATCGGCGTGCAGATCATGCTGACCGGTTTTTCCGCGTTCCTGCAGCCGATCGCCGACCAGGCGAAGTAATCGGCCGGCGGGCGCCGCGGAGCACGGCGGCGCAGCCGGTGCCCCGCACGACCTCGCGCTGACGACCACCCCCTTCGTACGATGCGGCGACGCCGCACGCATTTTTGCCGCCCGGGATACCATGCGACGGTCCGGCGGATGCGCGGCGCGCATCCGGCCGTCAGCTCAACTTCAATGGCGAGGCGTGCAATGGAATACGTGAAATTCGGATCGACAGGGCTGGAAGTGTCCAAGCTGGTGCTGGGTTGCATGACGTTCGGCGAACCGTCACGCGGCTCGCACCCGTGGACGCTGCCGGAAGCGGAGAGCCGCCCGATCATCCAGCGGGCGGTCGAAGCCGGCATCAACTTCTTCGATACCGCGAACATGTATTCGGACGGCACGTCGGAGGAGATCGTCGGCCGCGCGCTGCGCGATTTCGCGAAACGCGACGAGATCGTGATCGCAACCAAGGTGTTCTACCGGATGCGGCCCGGGCCGAACGGCGCGGGGCTGTCGCGCAAGGCGATCATGACCGACATCGACCAGAGCCTGAAGCGGCTCGGCACCGATTATGTCGATCTCTACCAGATTCACCGCTGGGACGACGGCACGCCGCTCGAGGAGACGCTCGAGGCGCTGCACGACGTCGTGAAGGCCGGCAAGGCGCGCTATATCGGCGCGTCGTCGATGTTCGCGTGGCAGTTCGCGAAGGCGCTGCACACGTCGAAGCAGCACGGCTGGACCCGCTTCGTCAGCATGCAGAACCACCTGAACCTGCTGTATCGGGAAGAAGAGCGGGAAATGCTGCCGCTGTGCGAAGACGAAGGGATCGCGGTGATTCCGTGGAGCCCGCTCGCGCGCGGCCGCCTGACGCGCAACTGGGACGAGTCGACCGAGCGGCAGCAAAGCGACGCGGTCGGGAAGCGGCTCTACGATGCGACGGCCGAGTCGGACAAGGCGGTCGTTGACGCCGTTGCGACGATCGCCGCCGCGCGCAACGTGCCGCGTGCGCAGGTCGCACTCGCGTGGGTCGCGCAGAAGCGCGGGGTCACCGCGCCGATCGTCGGTATTTCGAAGCCGCGGCAGCTGGACGACGCACTGGCCGCGCTCGAACTGAAGCTGACCGACGACGAGATCGCCACGCTCGAACGCCCGTACGTGCCGCACGCGGTCGCCGGGCTCAACTGAGCGGCGGCGCCGCGCGGCCGTCAGCGCGCGGCGTCGAGCATCGGGTAGGTGAACAGGCCGAAGTGGACGAGGTTCAGCCCCGCATGCGCGAGCGCGGATGCGAGCAGTCCGCCGCGCCGCCAGGCGAGGCCGTAGCCGACGCCGGCCACCGTGCCGAGCACGATCCATTGCCAGCCGCCGGCCGCATGCGCGGCGCCGAACAGCACCGCGCCGATCGCAAGCGCGGCCCACGGCCCCCATGCGAACGCGCGTAGCACGCGCGTCAGCCCGCCCTGCACGTAGCCGCGGAACAGCGCTTCCTCGGCGAGCGTCACGAGCAGCAGGTTGTTCACGAGCCACAGCCAGCCCGACGGCGGCCACTTGGGCGCCCAGCCGACCATGCCGAACGCGAGCGCGCCGGCCAGGCACGCGGCGGCCGTTGCGACAGCGGCCACCGCGCCGGTACGCAGGGCGCGCAACAGCGGGATGTCGGGGGCGACCCACGGCAGTACCCACACCAGCCACAGGCCGATGAGCGGCTTGTCCAGATTCAGGTACATCGTGAACGGCACGGCATCCGGCGTGAAGCGCGTCGGGCCGATCACGCGCGGATTGTGGAAGCCGGGAATCAGGTGCAGGCTGAGCGCGATCGCGACCGCCGCAAAGACGATGTGTGCGGCGATGCGTACCGCGCGCGGGCGCTTGGGCATCACGCCCCAGGCCGCCGCGGCCAGCAACGCGAGCGGCGCCAGCGTGAGCGGCGCGAGCTTGCCGAACGCCAACGCGCACGCATAGCCGAGCGCGGCGAGGCCGACGCTCAGGCCATGCTGCGGGCGATGCCACGCGAACGCGGCGGCCGCGAACAGGGCGAGCCAGATCGTGGCGGACGGAAGGAGCGAAAGGGACATGACAGGAGCGGCATTCGTCGGACGAGACGCCGCGCATCATACAGCAGCCGCGTTGCCATACCGGCCGGCGGCGGTCGGCAGTCAGCGGCCGGCGGTTTCGGTGACGCCGTCGCGACCCGGGATGTGGACGCTGTTGCGCTCGCGCATCCGCCGCCGGTACCAGAACGTCCAGAGCAGCAGACAGCCGAACACGGTGTAGCCCATGACCGGCGACACGACCAGCACGCGTTCGACCGGCCAGGTCACGACCATCCAGAGGCGCAGCAGCATTTCCAGCGTCATGAACGCGCCCCAGACGAAGGTCATTCGCCGGAGCATCTGCCGCAGCCCCGGCTGTTCGTTCCAGACGGCTTCGAAATGCGCGGCACCGCCATCCATTTCGCGGGCCACGGTGGCGCGGGCGAGATAGAAGATCAGCGGGCGTTCGCGGAACAGCGACAGCAGGAACACGACGCCGATCGTGCCCGACGCGAGCGATTCGCGCATCAGCAGCGTGCGCGGGCTGCCGCCGAGCGCCATCCCGAGGATCGACAGCGCGATGCCGAGCAGCACGATGGCCGCTACCGCGTCGACGCGGCGCGAGCGGATGAATTCGACGATCGACCAGATGATCGGCGGGATCGCCGACGCGTACAGCGCGCCGGTTTCGCCGAAATACGGCTGCGCGGCCCGGTAGGCAACCCAGGGCAGCACGAGGTTGACGAAGAGTTCGAGAATCAGTCCGGCTCGCGGTTTCACGGTGAGCAATTCCACGCAGGTTGGGGCGAACGCGCAAAGGGCATGGTGGCCCCCCGGTTGCCCCGAAAAGGGTTCGGTTCAGTATATCGAAGAATCGGGCGGGGCTGCGGTACCGCCTCGGCCGCTTGCCGCCGGTGCCGTCGTCATGGATTCGCAGCGACCGGCAGCGTGATCGTGACCGTGGTGCCCTGCAGCACGACGCTTTGCACGTGGATGGTGCCTCCGTGCCGTTCGACGACGGCCTTGACGAACGCCATGCCGAGCCCGACGCCGCTGGTTTCCGGCTGGCCGGCGGTGCGAAAGCGCCGATAGCGCTCGAACAGCCGCGTCTGGTCCGCGCTGCTGATTCCGCATCCGCTGTCGCGGATCGTGCAGCGCACGGTCTTGCGGTCGGCGCTCGGCTCGACCCTGCATTCGACGCTTGTCAGCGATGCGCTGTACTTGATCGCGTTGTCCAGCAGGTTGATTAGCGCGCGCGACAGCAGCGCCGGGTCGCCCAGCACGATCGTGTCGTCGCGCCGAGGCACGTCGTCGATCGACATGGATTTCCGGTGCGCGAGCGGCCACACCGCGTCGCGTGCCTCGTTCATCAGGTCGGCGAGGTTGACCGGCACGCGTTCGTATTCGCTGGCCTCCGCACGCGAGAGCTGCGCGAAACCGTCGGCCATCGCCAGCGTGTGCCGCGCCAGCTTGCCGATTCTCGCGAACTGCTGCTTCATCTGCGCATCGCCCGCCCGCCGCGCCTGCGTGTCGATCAGGATGATCAGCGAGGTCAGCGGAGCGCGCATGTCGTGCGAGAACAGTGTCAGCATGTCGTTGCGCTGGCGTTCGAGCATGTCGCGGCGGACGGTCGCGTTGCGCAACGTCTCCAGTGCGTCATGGATCCGCGTGATCTCGGGCCCGATGCCGCGTGGCATCGCGACATGCGACGTATCGCCGTCGCTGAGCGCGACGATCCGGTGGCCGAGCGCATCGAGCGGCTTCGACAGCAGCCGCTGCATGCCGCGCGCGAGCGAGGCCAGGATCGCGATGCACAGTGTCGTGGCGAACGCCGACAACCCGACCTTGATCCGGGAGGCGTTCCGGTCGCCGATCGCGCGGCGCCGGGCAAGGTCGATCACGCGGTCGCGCAGCAGCTCGCTCGGCCGGAAGTGCGGCACGATCGCGCGGGAAAAATCGGCGGCGCTCATCGCATAGGCGCCGTTCTTGCCGCCGGTGACGGTCGCGTCGACGAGCGGCAGGATGTGGGTGTCGAAGGCCGCGTTGAGCTGCGCATATTCGCGTGCCACGTCGGGGTCGTCGAGCTGCGCGCCGATTGTGCCGTCGATCAGCGCGCGCAATTGCTCGATGCGGCCGCGCATCCGCATGATGTCCGCGAACTGCGTGCGGTCGAGCGCTTGCCGCGCGAACATCGGCGCAATGAGCAGCGAGCCCGTGCGGCCCGTGTATTCGCGGAGATCGCCGAGGAGCCGCGCGAGCAGGATCGCACCCGACGTGCGCGGGTCGCGCATCGCCGTGTCGGTCATCGCGCCGTCGATCAGCAGCGACAGCGTGTCGACGATCCGGAACAGGCGCGCCTGCGCGTGCTGGATGTCGTGAACGGTGCGTGACGCGAGCGGCCGCGCGTCGAGCGCATCGACTTCGGCGCGCGCATCGGCGAGCGTGATCCGGACCGAGTCGAGTGCATGCAGCAGGTTGCTGCGTTCGCGATCGTCGAGCACGGTCGCCTGCGCGATGACGGCGCGAAAGCGTGCGAGCGCCCGGTCGGAACGCGTGCGCGCGGCGAGCAGGTTGCGGACCTCGGTGGCGCCGTCGTCCTGCAGGCGCACCAGCAGGTCGTTCGTCGGGCCGCGTTCGGCCGAGATCACGTTGGCGGTGCTCATCGCGCCGCGGACGAATTCGAAGCTCTGCAGGTCGACGTTCTCCTGCCGGTATTGCCGGAAACTCCCCCAGATGATCGTGCCGCACAGCAAGGCCAGCAGCGTGGTGACGAGTGCGAAGCCGATATGCGTCTTCTGCTGGATCGTCAGCGATCGAAAGTTGTATGCGTGTTCCCGGCTAAACGAGAATGAACGATTCATGACACACCATGTTTGCAAGCTATCCCGGGTGGGCCCGTATTCTCGGCCTGTCGGCGCCATGACACCGTAAGGTTTTGTGGGGGGGCGCGGGCCGCCTCCACGGGGTGGCAACAATCCCGGCAGGGAGGCCGGATCGTGCTTGCACAGGATCACCTTGCGTCAGTGTCCTGTCGACACCGGACGGATCACGCTTGATCCGGAGAAACCCTGAGCGCGTATCGGGTGCGTGGCGCGTTACGGCGAATGGTTTGGATTGCGAAGGTTCCTGATCGTCGTGTCTGCCGTGGTATGCGGCAACAAGTGCGCATTGGCCGACGGCAGCAAGGAGGGGGCGCTGGAGGGGAATGGCAGATAGGCGCGCCGCCCGCGCACGGGCGACGCTTCAGGGCGACACTGCGGCAGGCGTGCCGCGGCGCGAACAGGTGAATCGGTGAATCGGCGCCGCGGCCGCGCGAGCGGTCAGGCGACGGCGGGCTGAACGATGATCTTCACGTTCCGGTCCTTGTGGTTGACCAGTTCCTCGAAGCCGTGCGAGACGATGTCGCCGAGCGCGATGCGCCCGGTGATGAGCGGCTGCACGTCGATGCGGCCGTCCGCGATGAAGCGGATCACGTCCGCGAATTCGCCGTTGTATGCGAGCGAGCCGATCACTTCCTTCTCGGTCGACACGATGTCGAAGAAGTTGAACGGCGCCGGTTCCTCGAAGATGCCGACCATCACCGACTTGCCGGCCTTGCGGATCACGTCGATCGCGAGCTTCGCGGTGGCCGTGTGCCCGATGCACTCGAACGACACGTCAGCGCCGTAGCCGCCGGTCAGCGCCTTGACTTCCGCGATCGCGTCGGACGTCTTCGGATCGATGACGACGCTCGCGCCGACTTCCAGCGCCTTCTCCTTGCGCGCGGCCGACATTTCCAATGCGATCACGCGCCCGGCGCCCGCGGCCTTCGCACACATGATCGTGCACAGGCCGATCGTGCCCGCGCCGACCACGACGACGGTCTGCCCGACGATGTTGCCGGCCTTTTTCACCGCATGCAGGCCGACCGCGAGCGGCTCGATCAGTGCGCCGGCCTCGGTCGGGAAGTTGTCGGGCAGCTTGTACAGCAACTCGGCCGGCACGTTCACGAACTCGGCGAATGCGCCGTTGTTCATCAGCCCGGTGAACGCGAGGTTCTCGCAGATGTTGTACAGCCCATGCCTGCAATACCAGCAGGTGCCGCAATGCTGGCATGCGTCGGCCGTCACGCGATCGCCGACCGCGAAGCCCGTCACGCCCGCGCCGAGTTCGGCGATCTCGCCGCTGAATTCGTGGCCGAGGATGCACTGGCCCTTCAGGCCCGTCAGCGGATGCGGCGCGTCGACCGGGATGAAGACGGGGCCCGCGACGTATTCGTGCAGGTCGGAGCCGCAGATCCCGCACCAATGCACGCGAATCGTGACCCAGCCTGCCGGCGGGCGCTCCGGAACGGGAACCTGTTCGACGCGGATGTCGTGGCGGCCGTGCCAGACGGCGGCTTTCATGCTGGGAGCGGTGGTCGATGCCGGTGTACTCACGTTGCTGTCTCCATCAGGTTGTCGTCGGGCGCGAGGCAGGGCTGCCGGTGCACCCGTCGCGCGATTGCGCGAACGACCGGTATGCAGGAACGGGGCCAGCTCGAGTGGGGGCGCAGGGCGGCGATTGGACGGGATGGGCGTGGTGCGATGCGTCATCTCCCGGTTCGTTGACGGGAAACGGTTTGACGGGGGCGTGGCGCGAAGTTTGCTGCAACAGCTGGACGGCACGCCGGTGAGACGCTGGGACGTTCGTCTCAGCGCAATGAGACGAAACGCGAGACGCACGGCGATGGCCGGTGCGGTTCGACGCGCGTTCAGGCGACCACTTCGTCGACCGCGACCGGTGCGAGCAGCGTGAATCAGGCGGCGCGGTACAGCGGCAGGCCGATCCATTGCCGCGATCGGCGGAACGGATCGTTGCGCACATTACCCCTTTACTTGAAGTTAACTTCAATTTGTATCATGTGCGCCAGTCCGATCGCGGACGCGTGACGCATTCCGTTGCACGCGGCCGCTTCAACGGAGGTGGAGATGACCGAATCGCCTGTCGCGGCCGATGCCGCCATGCTGCCGTCGCGCAGCTACCGGGCCGCCGTCGCGAACGTCGTGCTGGCGAGCATCGTGTCGGCGCTGCACGTCGGCAAGGCGACGATCGCGTTGCCGTCGCTTCAGCACGAGTTCGGCGGCTCGCTCGCGTCGCTGAGCGGAATCATGTCGGTGTTTCCGTTCGTCGGGGTGTTCGGCGGCATCGCGGCCGGCCTGCTGGTGCGGCGCTGGGGCGACCGGCTGCTGCTGATCGCGGGCCTCGTCATCCTCGGCCTGTCGAGCATCGCCGGCGCATGGGCCGGCAGTTTCGCGCTGCTGCTGGCCACGCGCTTCGCCGAGGGGCTCGGTTTCGTGATCGTGGTGGTCGCGGCGCCGGCCGTGCTGAACCGCGTGACGCCGCCTGAGCGGCGCAATTTCGCGTTCGGCCTGTGGAGCACGTTCATGCCGGCCGGCATGGCGCTGTCGATGCTGGTCGGGCCGCTGCTCGGCGGCTGGCGCAACGGCTGGCTCGTGGCCGCGGCGCTGACGCTCGTCGCGGCGGCTGCGGTGCCCGTCACGACGTCCGCCGATGC
>NZ_JAAGPO010000074.1:0-47593 GCF_017104825.1 Burkholderia sp. Ac-20345
GCCCATCGTGGCCGTCAGCGCACGGAAACCGAACGTCGCGCTGTCCTGCACCATCAGCGTCACCTCGGCCTCCCGCGCCAGCGGGCTCATCCGGCTGTCGGTGATCGCAATCAGCCGCGCGCCGCGCACTTCCCGCAACGCAACCGCCTGATCGCCGCGCTCGCGATCGGCGCGCTCGTCGTCGAAGCCGCCCCGCGCTCCGGCTCGCTGATCACCGCGCGGCTCGCGAACGAACTGGGGCGCGATGTCTTCGCGATGCCGGGCTCGATCCACGCACCGCTCGCGCAGGGCTGCCACGCCCTGATCCGCGACGGCGCGAAGCTGACGGCGGCGCCGCTCGACGTGCTCGAGGAATACGGGCTGGGCGAATCGAAAACCGGCGTGGCGGGCGCTGCGGCGTGCTCCGGGCATCCGGGCGCGGACACCGGCGATATTCGCGAAACCGAAGCCGCCATTCAAAGCGCTGCCGCCCGCGCCGCACAAACTGACACCGCCGCTCCAGCCACCGCACCAGCCCGGGACGAAGTCCCGTCGCCAGCACCACCGCTGCCCGGTACCCCATCCGAACAGGCCGTGCTTGCCGCATTGGGATACGGCCCCGTCACCTACGAATGGCTCGCCGAGCACAGCGGCCTGTCCGACGACGTGCTGCACCGCGCGCTGCTTGCGCTGGAACTGTCCGGCCGCGTCGCCAGCCTCCCCGGCGGACGCTTCGCGCGGCTTGACGCAGCGCGCACCCCGCCCGTGCACGGCGTGCTACATTCCCCCGCATAGGGGCGGCCAGGCCGCCAACGATACCCAAGGAAACCCATGCCCGCGCTGAATCTCGACACCGATGCGGATCGGATCGCCGAGCGCCTCGCCGACCCCGGCACGTTGCTCGTCGCCTGCCTGTGCGCCGAGTGGTGCGGCACGTGCCGCGACTACCGGACGGCCTTCGACCAGCTCGCCGACGCGCATCCGGAAGCCTGCTTCGCCTGGATCGACATCGAAACGCATGCCGACCAGCTCGACGATCTCGACGTCGAGAATTTCCCGACGATCCTGATCGAAGATACCCACACGGCCCGCTTCTTCGGCACGGTGCTGCCGCATGCGGCGATCGTCGAGCGGATGCTGTCCGACCTGAGCGCGGTACCCGGTGCGCCGCACGCACCGAAATTGCGCAACGTCCTGGCCGTCGAAGCCTGAATTCGCGAGCCGGCCCGGTGGTTTTGCGCGCGTTTGTGCGCCGCGCCGCGCCGGGCGCTTGCCGCCGTTGCGGCCCCCCTCTATGATGAGCCGCTTTTTGCACGCTGAGCCGCCATCGCTGCGGCGTGTGCTATAAAGCGGTCGTAAAAGGGACCCACAACCGGCGAACCCGGTCTACCAACACACACCTGTCATGTCCAAAGCACTGATCATTGCGGAAAAGCCTTCTGTCGCGAACGACATCGCACGCGCTTTGGGCGGCTTTACCAAGCATGACGAGTATTACGAAAGCGACGATTTCGTCCTTTCGTCCGCTGTCGGCCACCTGCTGGAAATCGCCGCCCCGGAAGAGTACGAGGTCAAGCGCGGGAAATGGAGCTTCGCGCATCTACCCGTCATCCCCCCGCATTTCGACCTGAACCCGATCGCAAAAAGCGAGTCGCGCCTCAAGGTGCTCACCAAGCTGTTGAAGCGCAAGGACGTCGACCGCCTGATCAACGCATGCGACGCGGGGCGCGAGGGCGAGCTGATTTTCCGCCTGATCGCGCAGCACGCGAAAGCGAAGCAGCCGGTCCAGCGCCTGTGGCTGCAGTCGATGACCCCGCAGGCGATCCGCGACGGCTTCGCGAACCTGCGCAGCGACGCGGACATGCTGCCGCTCGCCGACGCCGCACGCTGCCGCTCGGAAGCCGACTGGCTCGTCGGGATCAACGGCACCCGCGCGATGACCGCGTTCAACAGCAAGGGCGGCGGCTTCTTCCTGACGACAGTCGGCCGCGTTCAGACGCCAACGTTGTCGATCGTCGTCGAACGCGAAGAGAAAATCCGCCGCTTCATCCCGCGCGACTACTGGGAAGTGAAGGCCGAATTCGCGTGCGCGGGCGGCTTCTACGAAGGCAAGTGGTACGACCCGAAATTCAAGCGCGACGAATTCGATCCGGAAAGGCGCGACTCCCGCCTGTGGAGCCTGCCGGCCGCCGAAACGATCGTCGCCGCGTGCCGCGACCATGTAGGTACGGTCTCGGAAGAATCGAAGCCGTCGACGCAACTGTCGCCGCTGCTGTTCGACCTGACCAGCCTGCAGCGCGAAGCGAACAGCCGCTTCGGCTTCTCCGCGAAGAACACGCTCGGCCTCGCGCAGGCGCTGTATGAAAAGCACAAGGTGCTGACCTACCCGCGTACCGATGCGCGAGCGCTGCCGGAAGACTACCTGTCGACGGTCGAGTCCACGCTCGAGATGCTCAAGGAGAGCAACAACTACCTGCCGCACGCGAAGCAGGTGCTCGACAAGGGCTGGGTGAAGCCGAACAAGCGGATCTTCGACAACTCGAAGATCAGCGACCACTTTGCAATCATCCCGACGCTGCAGGCGCCGAAGTCGCTGTCCGAGCCGGAGCAGAAGCTGTACGACATGGTCGTGAAACGCTTCCTCGCCGTGTTCTTCCCGGCGGCCGAGTTCCGCGTCACGACGCGGATCACCGAAGTCGCCGGCCATCACTTCAAGACCGAAGGCAAGGTGCTCGTCGAGCCGGGCTGGCTGCAGGTGTACGGCCGCGACGCCGAAGGCGCGGATGCGAACCTGGTGCCGGTGCAGAAGGACGAGAAGGTGAAGACGGACGAAATCGCCGCCGTCGCGCTCGTCACGAAGCCGCCCGCACGCTACTCGGAAGCGACGCTGCTGTCAGCGATGGAAGGCGCGGGCAAGCTCGTCGAGGACGACGAACTGCGCGAGGCGATGGCCGCGAAGGGCCTCGGCACGCCGGCCACGCGCGCGGCGATCATCGAAGGCCTGCTCGGCGAGAAATACCTCGTGCGCGAAGGCCGCGAGCTGATCCCGACTGCGAAGGCATTCCAGCTGATGACGCTGCTGCGCGGGCTCGGCGTGAAGGAACTCACCGCACCCGAGCTCACCGGCGAATGGGAATACAAGCTGTCGCAGATGGAGCGCGGCAACCTCGGGCGCGAAGCGTTCATGCAGGAAATCGCCCGCATGACGCAGCAGATCGTCAAGCGCGCGAAGGAATACGATTCCGACACGATCCCCGGCGACTACGCGACGCTCGAGACGCCGTGCCCGAACTGCGGCGGCCAGGTGAAGGAAAACTACCGCCGCTTCGCGTGCACGAAGTGCGAGTTCTCGATCTCGAAGATCCCGGGCAGCCGGCAGTTCGAGATCCCGGAAGTCGAGGAACTGCTGCGCGAGAAGACGATCGGCCCGCTGTCCGGCTTCCGTAGCAAGATGGGCCGCCCGTTCTCGGCGATCCTCAAGCTGTCCTTCGACGACGAGACGAAGAACTACAAGCTCGAGTTCGATTTCGGCCAGGACACGGGTGGTGAGGAAGGCGAGGCGCCCGACTTCTCCGCGCAGGAGCCGGTCGGCGCATGCCCGAAGTGCAAGGGCCGCGTGTTCGAGCACGGGATGAGCTACGTGTGCGAGCACTCGGTGGCCAACCCGAAGACTTGTGACTTCCGCTCGGGCAAGGTGATCCTGCAGCAGGAAATCTCGCGCGAGCAGATGGGCAAGCTGCTGGCCGACGGCCGCACGGATCTGCTGCCGAACTTCAAGTCGTCGCGTACCGGCCGCAACTTCAAGGCGTTCCTCGTGAAGCAGCCGGACGGCAAGATCGGCTTCGAGTTCGAGAAGAAGGAGCCGAAGGCCGCCGCCGCGAAGAAGACGGCAAAATCGGCGACGAAGGATGCCGAAACCGTAACGGAAGGCGCCGAAGAGAAACCGGCACCGGCTCGCAAGACCGCCGCCAAGACCGCGACCAAGACGGCCGCTCGCAAAACGACGGCGCGCAAGACCGGCTCATAACGACCGGCCGCCGGGGCCTCCCCCGGCGCATCCGGCTCCGGCAGCCAGCCATAAAAAACGCGGATCGATTGCTCGATCCGCGTTTTTTCTTTGTGCCGGCGGCAACCGCCGCCCGGCCGTCGCTGCGTTACAGCGGCGACGGCGCCGCGACGCGCGTGCGTGGCGAACGCGGCAGGCGCGGCGACAGGTTCGGGTCGGCCGATTCCGGCTGCTCGGCACGCGTCTCGACGCCGATCGGCGCGAGCGCAGAACCCTGCGCGGCCCACTGCTCGCCCATCGTCGCGTCGGTCGAGTGGCTGAAATGCTCGACGAGGTGGTCGATGAACGTGCGCACCTTCGCAGGCAAATGGCGCCGGCTCGGGTAAGCGATGTTGATCTCGACCTGCGGCAGCCGGAAATCCGGCAGCAGCCGCACGAGCGCGCCACGCGCGATGTCGCCGCCGATCAGGTAGCTCGGCAGGATCGCGACCCCCATCCCGAGCAGCGCGAACTGGCGCAGCATCGCGGTATTGTTCGCGACGATCACGTTGGTCGGGCGCACGCGCACTTCGCCGTCCGGCCCCGTGAACACACGCTCGTCACCCCAGTACTCGGTCGGCAGGCTCAGGCTCGGGTGCTCGGCGAGATGCTCCGGATGGGTCGGCACGCCGTGCTTCTCCAGATAGCTCGGCGTCGCGCACACGGTCATGCAGCCGGTGGTCAGGCGCCGCGTGACGATGCTCGCGCTGCGCATCTGGCGCGTGACGACGATGCCGACGTCGAAGCCTTCCTCGACGAGATCGACCTGCCGGTCGACCAGCGTGAGATCCGGCACCACTTTCGGGAAATTCTCCGTGTACGACTGCAACACGGGTGCGAGGTTATGCAGGCCGAACACGACCGGCGCGACGATGCGCAGCGTGCCGACCGGCTCGTGATTGCGCGCGACGACCATCTGCTCGACATCCTCGAGCTCATCGAGGATCTGGCGAGCACGCTCCAGATAAACCTGGCCTGACTCAGTCAGGGAAAGGCTGCGCGTGGTGCGGTTCAGCAACCGCGTGCCGAGCCGGCCTTCCAGATCGGCGACGTGACGCGTCGCGACCGCGTTGGAGATATCCATTGCACTCGCGGCCCGCGCAAAACTGCCGAGATCTGCAACCTTGACGAACACACGCATCGACTGCAAATGATCCATAAACGACTCCTGCCGCTGTTACAACTTCAAAAAGATGAAGCAAATGCGTAATTCTCCTACGACAGCGGAAAAGATGCAGAGTTGCTCAACAAGGCCCCTGTTGACGATAAAAATAGTCAAAAATCCTCGCCCTCTGCGGATAGTTGATCCAATTATTCTGATTGGAGCAACAATTGGGTGAACCTCGTCGAGTAAGCGGCCGAATCAGGAAGGACGTATTTGATGCGACACAACAGCGCACCCTTCCGCCCGTCGCGCAAGCGGCGCCGGGTCAGGCTGCCGCCAATTGCGGCGGAGCGTAACAACCTGTTAAAAAGACACCATGCAGGCGGTCGACGTAGCATCATGTCGGCCCCGGCCGGGCGGGACGGGTGCGCGACGTGCGCCGCCGCCACCGCCGCTTTCAACGCGCGACACCCGCTCACCATGAAAATTGCCATCCTCGACGACTACCAGGACGCCGTCCGCAAGCTGAACTGCTTCGAGATGCTTGCCGACCACGACGTGAAGGTCTTCAACAATACGGTGCGCGGATTGGGACAGCTCGCCAGCCGCCTGGCGGAAGTCGAGGCGCTCGTGCTGATTCGCGAACGAACCCCGATTTCGTCGCAACTGCTCGCCAAGCTGCCGAACCTGCGCATGATCAGCCAGACCGGCCGTATTTCGAGCCACATCGATCTCGAAGCCTGTACCGACCGCGGTATCGCGGTGCTCGAAGGCACGGGCTCGCCGGTGGCCCCGGCCGAGCTGACCTGGGCGCTCGTGATGGCCGCCCAGCGCCGCATTCCGCAGTACGTCGCGAACCTGAAACAGGGCGCCTGGCAGCAGTCGGGCCTGAAGACGTCGGCGATGCCGCCGAACTTCGGCCTCGGCCAGGTGCTGCGCGGCCAGACGCTCGGCATCTGGGGCTACGGCAAGATCGGCCGGCTCGTCGCCGGCTACGGCAAGGCGTTCGGGATGAACGTGCTGATCTGGGGCCGCGAGCATTCGCTCGAAGCCGCGCGCGCCGACGGCTATACGGCCGCCGAAAGCCGCGAAGCGCTGTTCGAGCAGAGCGACGTGCTGTCGCTGCACCTGCGCATGCATGACGACACGCGCGGGATCGTGAAGCAGGAAGACCTGATGCGGATGAAGCCGACGTCGCTGCTCGTCAACACGAGCCGCGCCGAACTGCTCGAGGAAAACGCACTGGTCAACGCGCTGTCGCACAACCGTCCGGGGATGGTCGCGATCGACGTGTTCGAGAGCGAGCCGATCCTGCAGGGCTACAGCCTGCTGCGGATGGAAAACGTGATCTGCACGCCGCACATCGGCTATGTCGAGCGCGAAAGCTACGAGCTCTACTTCAGCGCGGCATTCAAGAACATCCTGGCGTTCGACCAGGGCGACATGTCGAGCGTCGTCAACCCGGAAGCACTGACGCCGCGCCGCGTGCGCTGAGCGCCGCAGGCCGCGCCCGCCGCGCGGCCTCGCTTCCTGCTTCCCGTCTTCAGGCGGCCACGCGGCCGCGCGTCATCGCGCCGACGCGCGTGAGGAAATGCTCGCCGTCGCGCCGCCCGAGGTCGTACGCATGCCGCATCTGCGACGGGCTCGTGTAATCCCAACTCGAAATCGGCACCTTGCTCGACGGCTGGACGTACAACCGCCGCTGCTCGCCGTGCGCGACCGTGAACATCTGCGGGCGCGGGTACAGGCGTGTGACGAGCACCAGCACGTCGCCCGGCGTCGGGTCGAGCGCGTCGACCGGCACGTTGTCGACCATCCCGCCGTCGAGCACGGGCCGGCCACCGCGGCGCAGCACCGGCGTGAACGGCGGCGTACAGGACGACTGCAGGATCAGGTCGGCGAGTTCGTCGACGCGCGTGCAGGCCTGCGCGCGCACGAATTCCGGCCGAAAGCCGAGCGTGCGCCCGAGCGTCGGGTGCAGCGTCTTGCGCACGTACTTTTCGATGTTGTACGCGACGAGGCCGGCGGCGACTGCGCTGCGCGCGCCGAGCCAGCGCGGCACGTGCGACACGCCGATGCGGATCTCCGGCGCCGCGGCAAGCTTCGCGAACGGCTCGCCGTAGATGTCGAGCAGCGCCTGACGGTAAATCCGGTAATGCGGAAACACGGGCTCGCGCCCGAACAGGTTGCCCCAGTACGCGTTCTTCCGGTTGTGGCGCAGCGCCTCTTCGTAATAGCGCATCACCCACGCGGCGTCGCGCGTATACAGCATGCACGCGGTCGCCGCGCCGGCCGAGATGCCGGTGATCACGCGCGGGCGCAGGCCGAGCGCCGGCTGGGCGACGTCCCAGAAGCCGGCCTGCCACCAGCAGCGATTGCCGCCGCCCGCAAAGACGATCTGGTCGAACATCGCGCCGCTCAGCTGACGAGCGCGTAGGTCGACGTCGCGTGAACGGCCATCTTGCCGTCCTCGTCGAACAGCTCGACTTCGCCGAAGACGAGATTGCGGCCCATTCGCAGCACGCGCGCAGTGACGAGCACGTCGCCCTTGCGCACGGGCCGCATGAAGTTCGTGTTCAACGACACGGTCGTCATCGGCCGGAATTCGCCGAGCGCGGCCGAGATCGCGACCACCATCGCGGTGTCGGCAGCGGCCGTGAACACCTGGCCGCAGATCACACCGCCCGAATGGCGGAATTCGCCGGAAAACGGCAGGCGCAGCGTGACGCTGTCGTCGCCGATCGACACGGGGGCCAGACCGAGCGAGCGGACCCAGGGGGCCAGCAGGCGATCCAGCAATTCGCGGACTGCGTTTTCGTCCATCTTCGAAAGCCCAGAAAGCGTTGCGCGACCGCCGCGCAACACGTGTGGCGTCATCATACCGGGAGCACGCAAACTGCGATCGCTCGTTATCGGGCCGACAGCTACCGTAGTGGTGACGAAATATTTTCAGGATATTTGCAGAAAGGGCTTGCAAGGTCTGAAATACCCGGGCATAATCTTTCTTCTGTTGGGGGGCGTTAGCTCAGTTGGTAGAGCAGCGGACTCTTAATCCGTAGGTCGAGTGTTCGAGTCACTCACGCCCCACCAGGAATTCCGAAGCCCGGTTAGCGAAAGCTAACCGGGCTTTTTCCTTTTCCGCCTCCGCACTCACCGCGCGCACCCTGTCGCAGTACGCCACCACACGCCCGTTCCGCATCGTTTCCGCTAGAATCGTCCGACAAATATCACACGACCGGCGCAAGCACTGCCGTTTGCCCGCCGGCACTGAGAGAACATGGGACGTCAGACATGGAAGCATGTAACCGAGACGCGACCATTCAGAGAGCCAGGTTGCGCCGATATCGGCGAGTCAGTCGGGACACGCCGCTCCTCCGATCACACCGGCATCCGCAGTGCGACGCACGAACTGGATCCGGTCATGCCCGGTAAGGACGCGCTCGTCGTCATGGCACTCGGCGTCGTGCTGCTCGTGCTGGCCGGCATGCTTGCCGTCACGGCCGGCCAGGCGACCGGCCAGTTGGTCCGTACGCCGGGCACGGTCGTGCGCATCGTGCAGGATAGCGACGCGATGCGCGCGTACCGGCCGATCGTCGCGTACCTCGCGAACGACGGCCAGCGCCGCGAAGTCGCCGGCAATACCGCATCGACCGTCCCCGCCTACGACATCGGCGAGAACGTCGACGTATGGCTCGACCCCAGCCACCCCGAACGCCCCGCACTGATCGACGATTTCACGCAACGCTGGTTTCCGGTGGCCGTGTCGGTGCTGCTCGCCGTCGCATCGTTCGCGATCGGGGGCCTCCTGATCGTCGGCGGGCACCGTCGCCGGGCCTCCGAGCCGCCAACCCGCGCCGCCCGCAAGCAAGCACGGAGCCGCTGGAATATCGCGATCGTGCTGATTCCGATCGCGATCGGCACGGGCTTCATCGCCGGCGCCGGCGCAGCCGGCCTGCGTCAGTGGCAGATCGTCCACCACTATGCGCGTTCGACCGGCCATGTCGTCGAGATCGCGACAAACGCACGCTCGGCCCGCGCGCGCACGTCGCTGTATTCGGCGATCGTCGCGTTCACGACCGACAGCGGACGCCAGATCACGTTCGCCCAGGGCTCGGCGTCATCGCATCCAAGCCTGCACGAAGGCGAAGCGGTCAACGTGCTGTACGACCCCGTCACACCCGAGCGCGCGATCGTCGACCGCTTCTGGGATCGCTGGGGCCTCACGGCCATCCTGTTCGCGATCGGCGCGCCGTTCCTCGCGGCCGGGCTGTTCATCGGCGCTACGCTGTGGCCGGAACACCCGCCGCACGAAGCCGCTCCATGACGTTCGCGCGCCGGCCACGCACGGCGCGGCACGACGACCGTCACGGCGCGCGCGTCACCGCTCCCTGAACGCCTCCACCTTCGCGCGGTTCCCGCACGTGCGCATGTCGCACCAGCGGCGCCCGACGCCGCGGCCGCGATCGACGAAGAACCACGTGCACCGGCCGCACTGCCGCACCCGCGCGAAATCGTCGCTGCGCAGCAGTTTCTCGAAGCCGAGCGCTGCCGCATCGACCCAGCGTGTCGCGACGCGTGCGTCGGGCCGCCACGCGAACCGGCCGTCGACCGCCTCGAACGTGCTGCGCCCGATCGCCTCGCGAATCGCGACGGCGAGCCGGTCCGCCGCGCGCGCGCCGGCCGTGCCACCGCTTTCGATCGTCAGGTGCGCGATCGCGGTGTAAGCGTCCTCGCGAAAGCGATGGAGCGCCGCCAGCGCATCCGCATCGTCCTGCCGCGCCTGACGCAGAAGCCGCGCCAGATCGGCCGGTGCCAGCAGCCACGCTCGTTCCGCCCACGCATGCACGGCCGGCCAGTCGACGAGCTTGTCCGCGTCGCGCGTCTTGCCCGTGTCGGCCACCGTGTTGAGGAAGTCGAGCGCCGGATGGCCGCCGACGAAATCGGCTGCACCCCATGCGTGTGCGGGTCGCGCGGGCTCGTATCGAGTAACCATTTATTTTCACCTATAGGTTTCACACCCGGACAATCCGGCGTAACCTGTTAACAACCAAAACAGGTTATCACGGAGATGCCGATGCTCGAACTCGCCAACCGCTTCATTTTCGAAGGCCACCGGATTGCCTGGGGAACGCTCGGCGAAGGCCCGCCGCTCGTGCTCGTGCACGGCACGCCGTTTTCGTCGCAGGTGTGGCGCCGGATCGCACCGTGGCTCGCGCGCCGTCATCGCTTGTTCTTCTACGACCTGCTCGGCTACGGTCAATCCGACATGCCGGACGCCGACGTGTCGCTCGGTCGCCAGAACGTGCTGTTCGGCGCACTGCTCGATGAGTGGAACATTTCGCGCCCGCGCGTGCTCGCGCACGACTACGGCGGCGCAACCGTGCTGCGCGCGCACTTCCTCGACGGCGTCGCCTATGCGGATCTCACGCTCGTGAATCCGGTCGCGATCGCGCCGCAGGGTTCGCCGTTCGTGCGCCACGTCGCGCAGCACGAAGCCGCATTCACCGGACTGCCCGCGTATGCGCATCACGCGCTCGTGTCAGCCTATCTCGGCAATGCGGTCGCCCGGCCGCTGAGCGACGACGCGCTGTCGATCTACCGCGCGCCGTGGCTCACACCCGCCGGTCAGGCCGCGTTCTATCGCCAGATCGCGCAGATGCGCCAGCGCTACATCGAGGAAGCCGAGGCCCGTTACACGCCGCCGGATTTTCCGGTGCGCATCGTATGGGGCGAGGACGACGCGTGGATTCCGCTCGAACAGGGGCAGGCGCTGGCCGATCGCATCGCGAACGGCAAGCTGATCAGGGTGCCGCGCGCGGGCCACCTGGTGCAGGAAGATGCGCCGGAAGCGATCGTCGCGGCGGTGCTCGACGGGCTACGGCAAGATTGACGCCCGCTGTGCCGTAAGTCGCTCGTCGCGTGCCGCGTCAAAACACCGGCACGCCCTGCGCGAGTGTCGAGATGAACTTCGCGGTGCGCGGATCGCGCGGGTCGCCGAACAGGTCGCGCGACGCCCCGGCCTCGACGACGCGGCCCTCCGCGAGAAACACCGCGTCGTGCGCGATCGACGCGGCCAGGCGCAGGTCGTGCGTCGCCATCAGCATCGTCGTGCCTTCGCGCGCGAGCTGGCGCAGCACCTCGACCACTTCGACGGACAGCTCCGGATCGAGCGCCGACGTCGGCTCGTCGCACAACAGCACCTGCGGCGACGGCGCGAGCGCACGTGCAATCGCGACACGTTGCTGCTGGCCGCCCGACAACGTACCGGGCCACGCATCGGCCTTGTCCGCGATGCCGACCTTCTCGAGCAGCGCGAGCGCACGTTCGCGGGCCCGCTCGCGCGGCCAGCGCTGCACGGTGACGAGCCCTTCCATCACATTCTGCACGACGCTCAGGTGCGGAAACAGCTGGAAGTTCTGGAACACCATGCCGGTCTGGCGGCGCACCGCGAACACGGCGTCGCGCGCCGGCCGGTGCGCCGGCGAGAAGTCGATGCGTGCGTCGCCGACCGTCAGCGCGCCCGTCTCGGGCACTTCGAGCAGGTTCACGCAACGCAGCAGCGTGCTCTTGCCGCTGCCGGACGGTCCGATCAGCGCCGTCACGCTGCCGGGCTGCAACGCGAGGTCGATCCCGTGCAGCACACGATGCGCGCCGAACGACTTGTCGATGCGTTCGAGCCGGATCATCGCAACTCCGCCTGGAACAGCGCGTGACGGCCGAAGCGGATTTCGAGGCGACGCTGCAGCGTGGACAGCACCGAGCTGAGCAGCAGATAGATCAGCGCGGCTTCCGTATAGAGAATCATCGGCTCGTAGGTCACGGCCGCGATCCGCTGCGCGGCCTGGAAGATCTCCGGCACGGTCAGCACGGCCGCGAGCGACGTGTCCTTCACGAGCGAAATGAACGAATTCGACAGCGCCGGCAGTGCAACGCGCGCGGCCTGCGGCAGGATCGCGCGGCGCAGCGCCTGCGGACGCGTCATCGCCATCGAGTACGCGGCCTCCCACTGCCCCTTCGGAATCGATTCGATCACGCCGCGGATCACCTCGGCATTGTACGCGCCGACGTTCAGCGAGAAGCCGATCACCGCGGCCGTCAGCGGATCGAGCACGATGCCGACGCTCGGCAGGCCGTAGAAGATCACGAACAACTGCACGAGCAGCGGCGAACCGCGAAACAGCCAGATGTAGAAACGCACGACGGCCTGCGCCCAGCGCGGCCCGAACAGCCTCGTGAGCGCCGCGCCGAATGCGAGCAGCAGGCCGATCGCGAACGACGCGAGCGTGAGCGGAACCGTGAACACGAGCCCCGCAACCAGCAGGGGCCGCAGCGATTCCGCCATCAGATGAAGCCAGGCCGGCACCGTTCAGCCTCGCGTCACGGCTGCGACACGTCGCGGCCGAAATACTTGTGCGAGATCTTCGCGTAGGTGCCGTCGGCCTTGATGTCCGCGAGCGCCTTGTCGATCGCGGCCACCAGCGCAGGGCTGCCCTTGCGCAGCAGCACGCCCGATGCGTCGCTCGCGCCACCCGTGTCGGTCGCCGCGATCTTCAGTTTCGCGTCCGGCTTGTGCTTGCGGAAATCGAGGTACGACAGCGAATCGTTGATCGTCGCGTCGACGCGCCCCGAGCTCAGCAGGTCGATCGATTCGTTGAAGCCCTGCACGGGCACCACGTCCGCGCCGTGCGCGGCCGCGAGCTTGCCGAAATTGCTGGTCAGCGTGTTCGCGGATTTCTTGCCCTTGAGGTCGTCGAACGAGCGGATCGTCGTGTTGTCCGCGCGCACGATCAGCACCGCGCGCGACGTGATGTACGGCGTCGAGAAATCGTATTTCGCCTTGCGCGCATCGGTGATCGACACTTCGTTGACGACCGCGTCGTAGCGGTTCACGTCGAGGCCCGCGATCAACCCGTCCCACTTGCCTTCGACGAACTGCGGCTTCACGCCGAGGCGTTGCGCGATCGCGGTCGCGATGTCGACGTCGAAACCCGTCAGCTTGCCGGTTTCGTCGTGGTACGTGAACGGCGCGTACGTGCCTTCGGTACCGACCCGGAACACGCCGGACGACTTGATCTGCGACAGGTCGTCGGCAGCCAGTGCGCTCGTGACCGAAACGGCCTGCAGCATGGCAACGACCAGGATGGAGCGAAGGAATTTCATGGTGCGGACCCCGAATGATTGGAGGGAATGATCCCGCGGCACGCGCGTGCCGTTCGAGAGGTCCGCGAATTCTACCGACGCGTCGAGGTCCCGCAAAAACGCAAATCGGCTATCGATATGAGCGCGTCGAATAACGCGCCGGCCAGCCACGCGCATCCCGCAGATGAAATCCGTCGCGATGCGGCACGGTGATCGTCCGACGATTCGTTACCGGCGGTTACAGAAGCGACATCGCGGTATCACCCATTCGGCATGCGCTACTTACCATGAAGACAGGTGAACCTATTGCTCGCGGGCCTTACGCCCACGAACGGAGTGAACGGCAAATGAAACGCATCCTGTTGTCCAGTGCTCTCGGCATCGCGGCCGCCTGCCTGTCGGCAAGCGCGTTCGCGCGTGCCGACATCGGCGTGTACTTCGGCGTACCGGGGCCGGTGATCGAGGCACCGCCGCCTGTCTACTACACGCCGCCGCCCGTCGTGTACGAGCCGGCGCCCGTCTATTACGGCCCGTACTACGGCGAATATCGCTATCGCCGCTACCGGCACGACAACGGCTGGCATCGCGGCTGGCGACATCACCGCGACGACGACGATTAACCGTCGCCTGGCGCCCGTCGCAGCCGCATCCCGCCGGGGGACATTCCGCGCGCCGGCCTTCGAGCCGGCGCGTCCGCATTACACATCGCTTACCACGGCAGCGAATACGTCTTCGTATTCGTGAAGCTCTTCATCGCTTCCTGCACGCCCTCCTTGTACCCGAGCCCCGAATCCTTCACGCCGCCGAACGGTGTCAGTTCGAGCCGGTAGCCCGGCACTTCGCGCACGTTCACGCTACCGACTTCCAGCTCGGTGATGAAGCGCGTGATGTTGTCGAAGCGGTTCGTGCAGACCGACGACGACAGCGCATAGTCGGTGCTGTTCGACATCCGGATCGCTTCATCGATGTCGCGGAAGCGCATGATCGGCGACACGGGGCCGAAGGTTTCGTACTTCACGAGCGGCATGTCGGGCGTCACGCGATCGATCACCGTCGGCGAATACAGCGCGCCGTTGCGGACGTTACCGACCAGCAACCGCGCACCGCGTGCGATCGCATCGTTTACCTGTTGCTCGCAGAACTTCGCGGCCGCCTCGTCGATCACCGTACCCATGTCCACCGACGGATCCGACGGATTGCCGTACGACCATGCGCGCGTCTTCTCGACCACCAGCTCCGTGAAGCGATCGGCCACCGACTCGTGCACGAGCATCCGCTTGATCGCGGTGCAGCGCTGCCCCGAGTTCTTGTATGAACCCGACACCGCGAGCGTGCTCGCTTCGTCGAGATCGGCGTCTTCCATCACGATGATCGGATCGTTGCCGCCGAGTTCGAGCACCGCACGCCGGTAACCCATCCGCGACGCGATCGACTTGCCGATCGACACGCCGCCGGTGAACGTGATGAGGTCGATCGCCGGGTTCGTGATCAGCTCGTCGGCAATTTCCCTTGGATCGCCGGTAATCACTTGCAGCATCTGCGGCGGCAGGCCGGCTTCGTACAGGATGTCCGCGAACAGGTAGCACGACAGCGGCACCTTCTCCGACGGCTTCACGACGATCCGGTTGTTGGTCGCGACCGACGGCACGATCTTGTGCGCGACCTGGTTCATCGGGTGGTTGAACGGCGTGATCGCCGAGATCACGCCGAGCAGCGGATCGCGCTGCGTGTACACGCGGCGCTTCTTGCCGTGCGGTGTCAGGTCGCACGAGAAAATCTGCCCGTCGTCCTTCAGCACTTCACCGGCGCCGAACGTCAGCACGTCGGCGACGCGGCCCGCTTCGTACGTCGAATCCTTGATGCACAAGCCGGCCTCGGCCGTGATCAGCGCTGCGATCTCGGCGGTGCGCGAGCGCACGATGTCGGCCGCGCGGCGCAGGATCGCCGCGCGATCGTGACGCGTGAGCGTCGGCCGGTAGGCACGTGCGGCCGCGAACGCGCGCCGCACGTCGTCCAGCGTCGCCTTCGGCACGGTGCCGACCAGCGAGCCGTCGTACGGGTTGCGCACTTCGATTACCGCGTCCCGGTGAATCCGTTCGCCGTCGATTCGCAGTGCTTCGCGACGAATCTCGCGGACGTCCGTCGATGCTGCAATGGCGTTCATGAGTGTGTCCCCTTGCGGATGCGTGCGCATCACTGCAGATGGTTGAGCGCGATGTCGATGATGTCGAAGTTGCGCAGCCGCGCGCGGCCCGTGACGTCGCTGGCGACCGGCTTGCTGAAGATCAGCGGCACGATCTGCTCGGAGATCCCGCCGTGCGAGCGCAGCGGCACGTCGAGGCCCGACAGGTCGTGCTTGATGCGGCGCGTGCCGAGCACGACGTCCTGCTTCGAGATCACGATCAGGTCGCCCATTCGCGCCGGCGGCAGCTCGAAGCGCGCGCAACCCTCGGCGCCCGTCAGCACGACCTCGATGCCGTCGACCGCGGCGAGCCGCGCGCGCAGCGCCTCGGCATCGGCCGTCGCCGGCACGTAGACGGTCGCGAACGAGCCGAGCGCGCCGTGGTGCACCACGTACGGATCGGTGATCGGCAGGATCACGCGCGCCGCATCGTCGCCGAGCCACTCGTCGAACAGCTCCTGCAGGTAGATCACGTTCGGCTCGCCGGTTTCATCGTCGTGCTTCGCGTTCATCCCGTGGTCGGCCGTGATCGCGACGATCGCACCGAGCTCGTCGAGACGCTGCAGGTACTTGTCCATCATCGCGTAGAACGCGTTCGCGCCTTCCGTACCGGGCGCGCACTTGTGCTGCACGTAGTCGGTCGTCGACAGGTACATCAGGTCGATCGGGCGCGTCTCGAGCAGGCGCACGCCGGCCGCGAACACGAATTCCGACAGGTCCGCGCTGTACACGCTCGGCACCGGCTTGCCGACCAGCTCGAGCACGTTGTCGATGCCGTTTTCCTCGACGCTCGCCTCGTCGGCCTTTTCCGACGAGAAGCAGATGCCCTTCAGCCCCTTGCCGAGCAGGCGGCGCAGCTTGTCCTTCGCGGTGACGACCGCGACCTTCGCGCCTTGCTCCGCGAAGGTCGCGAGCACCGTGGGCGCAACCAGGTACTTCGGATCGTTCATCAGCACCTCGGCGCCGGTGTCGCGATCGTAGAAGTAGTTGCCGCTTATCCCATGCACCGCCGGCGGCACGCCTGTCACGATCGACAGGTTGTTGGGGTTCGTGAAGCTCGGCACCACGCACTCGCCCTTGAGCGCCGTGCCCGGCTTCAGCAGCGTGCGCATGAACGGCGCGACGCCGGCCTCGGCCGCTTCTTCCAGATATTCGTATGCGCAGCCATCGACGCAGACGACCACCACGGGCCGGCTCATCCAGTTGTAGCGGCGGCCGTTCACTTCCACGGATACAGGCGTTTCAATCATGACGTTCATTCCTTTCAGGTCGAAGGGTAGAGCCGTCGGCGCCCGCGTCGCGCCGAAGGGAGGTGTTTTCCATGCTTGACATTAAAATTGATGATTTGTAGATTGTCAACAACATGCAGAGAACAGAAAGCAAAACAACGTAGCAGCAAGAGGGCTGGTCTCCACTCATCCGCCGCGTGCCGCGGCGCCACAGTCAAGGGGTCTGAAGATGAACGAAGTGCCGGTAAACAAGCGTTTGAACGCATGGGCGGCGGGCGCGGCCCGCTTCGCACTGGCCGCGGCGGTCGCGCTCGGCGCGGTGCAGGCGGCGCACGCGAAGACGTCGCTGCTCGTCTATACCGCGCTGGAAGACGAGGCGATGAAGCCCTACAAGGACGCGTTCGAGAAAGCGAACCCCGATATCGAGATCCGCTGGGTGCGCGACTCGACCGGCTCGGTCACCGCGAAGTTGCTCGCGGAGAAGAACAACCCGCGCGCGGACGTCGTGCTCGGCCTCGCCGCATCGAGCCTCACGCTGCTCGACCTGCAGGGCATGCTGATGCCGTACACACCGAAGGACTTCGACCAGCTCACGCGCAAATACAGCGACGCGAACACGCCGCCGCACTGGGTCGGCATGGACGTGTGGGGCGCGACGATCTGCTACAACCGCGTCGCCGCGCAGGCGAAGGGCATTCCGAAGCCGACGTCGTGGGAAGACCTGACGAAGCCCGTCTATAAAGGCGCGATCGTGATGCCGAGCCCGGTTTCGTCCGGCACCGGCTACCTCGACGTGACCGCGTGGCTGCAGACCTTCGGCGACGACCGCGGCTGGAAGTTCATGGACGCACTCGACAAGAACGTCGCGCAATACGTGCACTCGGGCTCGAAGCCCTGCACGCTCGCCGGCACCGGCGAATTCCCGATCGGCATCTCGTTCGAGTTCCGCGGCCACGAACTGCAGTCGCAGGGCGCGCCGATCGATCTCGTGTTCCCGAAGGAAGGGCTTGGCTGGGACATGGAAGGCACGGCGATCATGAAAACGACGAAGCAGCCCGATGCCGCGAAGAAGCTGGCCGACTTCATGGCGAGCAAGGACGCGAACCAGATCACCGCGCGCTGGTGGGCGATCGTCGCGTATCCGGGCGTCGCACGGAAGCTGGCGGGCATCCCCGACAACTACTCGGACCTGCTCGTGAAGAACGACTTCGTATGGTCGGCGAAGAACCGCCAGACGATCCTCGATACGTGGCAGAAGCGCTACGGCGCGAAAGCGCAGCAGTAACGCGGCGACCGGCAGCGGGGCCGCGCCGCGCGCCGCCCCGCGTCACCCTTTCCATCGTCGAATCCGGCCCCCCGGGCCGCCCCAGCATGGAGGCGCGCATGGCACCTTATCTGAGCGTAGAACGCATCGAGAAGCGGTACAACGACACGCAGGTCCTGACCGACATCAACCTGAGCGTGATGAAGGGCGAAATGATCTGCTTCCTGGGGCCGTCCGGCTGCGGGAAGACCACGCTGCTGCGGATCATCGCGGGGCTCGAGACGCAGAACGCCGGCCACATCATGCAGGACGGCCGCGACATCTCGCGGCTGCCGCCGCAACTGCGCGACTACGGGATCGTGTTCCAGTCGTACGCGCTGTTCCCGAACCTCACCGTGTACGACAACGTCGCGTACGGGCTCGTGAACCGCAAGATGAAGCGTGACGCGATCCACGAGCGCGTGCACACGCTGCTCGCGCTGGTCGGCCTGCCCGACAGCCATCGCAAGCATCCCGGCCAGCTGTCCGGCGGCCAGCAGCAGCGCATCGCGCTGGCGCGCGCGCTCGCCACGTCCCCCGGCCTGCTGCTGCTCGACGAGCCGCTGTCGGCACTCGACGCACGTGTGCGCGTGCGGCTGCGCCAGGAGATCCGCGCACTGCAGCAGCGGCTCGGCGTGACGACGATCATGGTCACGCACGACCAGGAAGAAGCGCTGTCGATGGCCGACCGCATCGTCGTGATGAATCACGGCGTGATCGAGCAGATCGGCACGCCGCTCGAAATCTACCGGCAGCCCGCGTCGCCGTTCGTCGCGGACTTCATCGGCCGCGTCAACACGATCCCCGCCGAAGTCGCGCCCGACGGCACGCTGCGCGCGGGCGCGGTCGGGCTCGACTGCCGCCATGGCACCGCACGCCCCGCGCAAGGCACGGCGGTGTCGGTCTACGTGCGGCCGGAAGACCTGCGCATCCGCGTACCGGGCGAGACGGCCGACAACGTGCTGGCCGGCCGCGTCGAGAAGCTCGAATTCCTCGGTGCGTTCTGCCGCGTGAGCTTCCGGATCGACGGGCTCGACGGCCAGGAAATCGTCGCCGACCTGTCGTATCACGACGTCGACCGCACCGGCGTGCAGGCCGGCGCGCGCATCGACCTCGCGCTCGATCGTGAGCATGTCCGCGTGTTCCCGAGCGCGAAGGAGCGACTGCAATGAGCACCGTCCTGACCGAGCGCCGCCGCGGCGCTTCCGCCCCCGCCGACGTGCGGCAGATCACGCACTGGCACGACCGCATCGCGCAGCTCGCGCTGCTGGCGATGGCCGCGCTGATGTCGCTGTTCCTGCTGCTGCCGCTCGCGCTCGTCGTGCAGAAATGCTTCGTCGATGCGGACGGGCGATTCGTCGGCGCGCACAACTTCGTCGAGTATCTCGAGGACAGCGGCGTGCTGCGCTCGATGCTGCATTCGCTGACGGTGGGCGCACTCGTCACGTCGATCGTCGTGCCGATGGCGTTCACGTTCGCTTATGCGCTGACCCGCTCGTGCATGCCGCTGAAGAACGCGGCGCGCACGATCGCGCTGCTGCCACTGCTCGCGCCGACGCTGTTGTCCGCGGTGTCGTTCATCTACTGGTTCGGCAACGCGGGGCTGCTGAAGCCGCTGCTGCACGGCCATTCGATCTACGGGCTGCCGGGCATCGTGCTGAGCATGGTGTACGCATCGTTCCCGCACGTGCTGATGATCCTCGTCACCGCGCTGTCGCTTGCCGACGGCCGGCTCTACGAGGCCGCCGACGCGATGGGCACGCGCCGCATCCGCAAGTTCTTCACGATCACGCTGCCCGGCGCGAAGTACGGGCTGATCAGCGCGACGATGGTGGCGTTCACGATGTGCATCAACGACTTCGGCGTGCCGGTCGTGATCGGCGGCTCGTACAACGTGCTGTCGACTGACATCTACAAGCTGATCATCGGCCTGCAGGATTTCAACCGCAGCGCGGTCGTGAGCCTGATGCTGCTGTGCCCGGCACTCGTTGCATTCGGCGTCGACTTCTTCATCCGCCGCCGCCAGCAGTCGCAGCTCGGCGCGCGCTCGACGCCGTACCAGCCGAAGCCTTCGCGCGGCTTCGACGCCGCGATGCTCGCGTACTGCGGAATCGTGTGCGCGTTCTTCATCGCGGTGGTCGGCATCTCGGTGTTCGCGTCGTTCGTGAAGTTCTGGCCGTACCAGATGAGCCTCGGGCTGCAGCACTACAAGATGGGGCTGATCGGCGCCGGCATCTTCGACGCGTACAAGAACAGCCTGCGGATGGCCGCGACGGTGGCGCTCGGCGGCACGATCGTCGTGTTCGGCGGGGCGTACCTGATCGAGAAGACGCGCGGCGCGCGCTGGCTGCGCGGCTTCATCGCCCTGTGCGCGATCCTGCCGATGGGCGTGCCGGGGCTCGTGCTCGGCATCAGCTACATCTTCCTGTTCAACGCGCCCGGCAATCCGCTGAACGGGTTGTACGGCTCGCTGTGGCTGCTCGCGATCGTCACGGTGGTGCACTACTACGCATCGAGCCACCTGACCGCCGTCACCGCGCTCCGGCAGATCGACAGCGAATTCGAGGCCGTATCCGCATCGCTGAAGGTGCCGTTCTACAAGACCTTCCTGCGCGTGACCGTGCCCGTGTGCCTGCCCGCAATCCTGCTGATCGCGCGCTACCTGTTCGTCAACGGCATGACGACGGTCTCGGCCGTCGCGTTCCTCTACTCGCCCGACACGCAGCCCGCGTCGGTCGCGATCCTGAACCTCGACGACGCGGGCCAGATGGGCCCGGCCGCCGCGATGGCCACGCTCGTGCTCGCAACGTCGTCGTTCGCCTGCGTGCTGTTCGCGTGCATCTCGCATCGACTGTTGCGCCGCACGCAGGCCTGGCGCAACCCGCATCGCCGTTGATTCTTTGACCGTATTCACGTGACGTCCCGACTTCATCAAGGAGACACCATGACGCTCGCCGCCCAGCCCATCCTGCTCACCCCCGGCCCCCTGACGACCTCCGACACCACGCGCGACGCGATGCTGCGCGACTGGGGATCGTGGGACAGCGACTTCAACGCGATCACCGCGCGGCTGCGCGAACGCCTGCTGCAGATCGTGCACGGCGAAGGCACGCACGAATGCGTCCCGCTGCAAGGCAGCGGCACGTTCTCGGTCGAAGCGGCACTCGGCACGCTCGTGCCGCGCGACGGCCACGTGCTCGTGCCGAACAACGGCGCGTACTGCCAGCGCATCGCGAAGATCTGCCGCGTGCTCGGCCGCAAGCTGACGACGATCGACTACAGCGAGGATCGCCGCGTCGATCCGGCCGACGTCGAGCGTGCGCTCGCGGCCGATCCGACCATCACGCACGTCGCACTCGTGCACTGCGAAACGGGTGCCGGCGTGCTGAACCCGCTGCACGACATCGCGCAGGTCGTCGCCAAGCACGGCCGCGCGCTGATCGTCGACGCGATGAGCTCGTTCGGCGCGATCGACATCGACGCGCGCACGACGCCGTTCGACGCGGTGATCGCGGCCTCCGGCAAATGCCTCGAAGGCGTGCCGGGGCTCGGCTTCGTGATCGCGAAGCGCAGCGCGCTCGAGCGCTGCGAAGGCAACAGCCACTCGCTCGCGATGGACCTGTACGACCAGTGGGTCTACATGCAACGCACGACGCAATGGCGCTTCACGCCGCCGACGCACGTGGTCGCGGCGCTCGACGCGGCCGTCACGCAATACGTCGACGAAGGCGGGCTCGCCGCACGCGGCGGCCGCTACCAGCGCAACTATCGCGCGCTGATCGACGGGATGCTCGCGCTTGGCTTCCGGCCGTTCCTCGACCCGGCGATCCAGGCGCCGATCATCGTCACGTTCCATGCGCCGGACGATCCGAACTACGACTTCAAGCGGTTCTACCAGGAGGTCAAGCAGCGCGGCTACATCCTGTATCCGGGCAAGCTGACCGAGGTCGAGACGTTCCGGGTCGGCTGCATCGGCCACTTCGGCGAAGCCGGCATTCCGGGCGCAGTCGCCGCGATCGCCGACACGCTCCGCGCAATGGGCGTGCGCCGCGTGTCGGCCGAAGCGGCCGCCTGACGTGGTGCACTACGACGTGACGTGAGGTACCCCGCCGCATGCACGTTCGCATGCGGCGGCCCGTTTTTTCGGGCCGTGCACGGCACGCCCCCTTTTCGACGAACCCTGCCATGCGACCCTTCTGGATCGAACAAGCGCTGTTCAACGACGGCGATCTCGCCCCCGCGCTGCAAGGCGAGACGCGTGCCGACGTGTGCATCGTCGGCGGCGGCTTCACCGGGCTCTGGACGGCGATCCAGGCGAAGCAGCAAAACCCCGCGCTCGACATCGCGATCGTCGAGGCCGATCTGTGCGGCGCCGGTGCGAGCGGTCGCAACGGCGGCTGCCTGCTCACGTGGTCCGCGAAATTCCTGACGCTGCGGCGGCTGTTCGGCGAAGCCGAGGCGATCCGGCTCGTGAAGGCATCCGAAGCGGCCGTGCAGCACATCGCCGATTTCTGCCGCGCACACGACATCGATGCCGAGCTGCGGCTCGACGGCACGCTGTACACCGCGACGTCGCGTGCGCAGGTCGGCACGCTCGCGCCGGTACTCGACGCGCTCGCCGCGTGCGGCATCCACAGCTACGAGCCGCTGCCACCCGCCGAAGTCGCGCGCCGCTCGGGTTCCGCACGCAATCTCGACGGTGTCTACTCGCCGATCGCCGCGACCGTGCATCCCGGCAAGCTCGTGCGCGGGCTGCGCCGCGTCGCGCTCGCGATAGGCATCCGGATCTACGAACGCACGCCGCTGCTCGACTTCACGCCCGGCCAGCCGGCCGTCGTGCGCACACCGTCCGGCAGTGTGAGCGCAGGCAAGCTCGTGTTCGCGATCAACGCGTGGATGGCGAGCCGCTTCCCGCAGTTCGAGCGCACGATCGCGGTCGTGTCGAGCGACATGGTCATCACCGAGAAATGCCCGGAACTGCTCGCGAAAACCGGGCTCGTGGACGGTGTGTCGGTGCTCGATTCTCGGATCTTCGTCTATTACTACCGCACCACCGCTGACGGGCGGCTGATGCTCGGCAAGGGCGGCAACACGTTCTCATGGCGCAGCCGCATCGCGCCCGTGTTCGACCGACGCTCGCCGTACGAGGCGCAGCTCACGCAAAGCCTGCGCGAATTCTTTCCGTCGCTCGCGGGCGTGCCGGTCACGGCGAGCTGGAACGGGCCATCGGATCGCTCGGTCACCGGCTTCCCGTTCTTCGGCCGCCTCGACGACGCGCCGAACGTGTTCTACGGCTTTGGTTACTCGGGCAACGGCGTGGGGCCGACCTACATGGGCGGGCAGATCCTGTCGTCGCTGGTGCTCGGCCTCGACAACGCGTGGACGCGCAGCCCGATCGTGCGCGGCCCCCTCGGTCATTTCCCGCCGGAGCCGATCCGCTATGTCGGCGCGCACGTCGTACGCAATGCGATCCGCCGCAAGGAGCGCGCGGAGGACGAGAGCCGGCAGCCGGCAGTTGTCGACACGTGGCTCGCGAAGTTTGCGAGCGCGGCCGGGAAGGCCGACAAGGCGTGACCGTCGGGGCAATGCGATAGGGGGAAAAATGCGATCGGCACGCCAGGACTGCCGCGTCGTCGTTTTTTAGCTCACGCATCACGCGGATAACGAAAAAGGGAAGCCCCTCCGTAGAACACGTCAAATCACTGATGCAGTGTTTTTTTAATCAGACAGGTAATTGTTTAGATAACTGCACGCCAATAAGACACGTCTTGATGCGAACCGGATTGACGAGGCATGCGCTGTGCGGCATGCCTTTCTTTTTGTCATTTCAGCATCTTGATTTTACGACTCCAAACAAGATGTTAGGATTTCACGCGCTCAGAATTGATTGGAATCCGACGATACCCGAAGAAATGACGCGCTTTCTGCTATTGGCGATACTCACCGTGGTGATCGGTGCGTGCTCGAAACATCGAGATGAGAAATGGACGGCGCTTCAGGATATGCCTGCGTTCGCCGAACCGAACGACGATAGAACCGTGCCGATCTTCATGGTCAAAAAAGGCGAGGCCTGCGTTCCGCTAGCTGATCGTGTTGCCAAGATTTACGCCTATACACAAGTGCATTGCGAATCCGGTACGGGCTGGGTCCTGGACGATTTCTTCGATAAACACGGCGGCAAGTAATCGCCTGCCGGCAATCACCGTATTCAGCCCGGGCACCGTCGGTTTCGACCCGAACCGCGCCACGTATCGTGTCCGCTCACGCGCCGGCCTTTTCCCGCGCCGCCTTCCCCGCCGCCGGCAGCCCCTGCTCGTGCGTGCGGCGCATGCGCGCAAGACCGTGCGAGACGTGCTCGCGCACGAGCGCCACGGCCTGCTCCTCATCGCCGCCCGCAAGCGCCTGCACGATCTTGTCGTGCTCGGCCGCGGACACGGCGATCGCATCCTCCTCGGCCTCGATCGCGGCCTGGCGCAGCAGCCCGAGCTGGCGCACGAGCCGGCGGTAGGTATCGGTGAGGTGCGTATTGCCGACGCCGACGACCATCGCGTCGTGGAACTGCACGTTCAGCTCGGTATAGCGCGTGACGTCGTGCGTCTTCGCGGCGTCCTTCATCGACTGGATGATGCCCTTCAGCACCTTCAGCGTGTCGGGCGAGATGCGCTTTGCAAGCGCGCGCGCGACCGACTCATCTAGCATCGCACGCACTTCGTAGATCTCCTCCGCCTCACGCAGCGGCACGACTCGCACCGTTACGCCGCGGTTTTTCTCGTTGCGCAGCAGGCCGGCCTGTTCGAGCGCGCGGAACGCTTCGCGCACGGGGCCGCGCGACACGTTCAGCTTGGTCGCGATGTCGACTTCGTTGAGCTTCTCGCCGGGCGCGTATTCGCCTGAGACGATCGCGCGCTCGAGCATGTCCTGGACGATCATCGCGAGCGACTGGCTTTGCAGGAGTTCGATGGCGCTGAGCGCGTTCGGGGCAGTCATGGTCGGGCAGGCAGCGACGCTGCGGTAGAAAACGAGGGCGCCATATCGGCGAATGATCCTTATATACCCTCGGCCCGACACATTGTCAACAGTCTTCAGTCTCCAAAAGCCAATTCCGCCTGCCGGAACGCAACCTAAACGCAGCCGGCAGGCGACGGTCGCGCGGCGGGCTGACCTCACCCGCCCCGCGCGACGCGCGGCAGCCGTCAGGCCGTCGTGTGTTTCACCGGCCCCGGATCGCTGTGGCTCGGCCGGCCCGTCTCGACGTGGCCCGCAAAGCGGCGCACGACCTTGTCGTCGCCGCCGCGCAGCGTCGTCGCGGTGATCGTCAGATCGTACCAGCCGTGGCTCGACGACAGCTCGAAGTGATCCTCGATGCGCTCGCCCGGCTCCAGCGTGTAGGTCCGCGCATGCTTGTGGCTGTATGCGTTGTCGACCGTCACGCGGCACGTCGCGCGCCCGCTGTTGCGCAGTTGCAGGTACACGTGGCGGTTGCGCACGTCGTAGCCGATCCGTGCTTCGGGGTTCGCGTGGCGGCTGTCCGCCGCGAGCCGCGTGTTGCCCTGGAACTCGCACAGATAGCCGTTCGGGCCGTAGGCCGCGAGATGGTAGTCGCCGCGCGCGGCCGACGTGTTCCACGTGTCGACGAAGCGGTCGTGCGCGGACACCGCATAGCGGCGCGGCGGCGTCGTCGGGTTGCGGCGGTCGTACACGTAGAACGCGGCGCCTGCGTCACCGGTGTTCGCGAAGTCGAGCGACACGCTGTCGTCGTGCCCGCTCACGCGGCTGTGCACGAACAGCTCGTACGGCAGCGCACGTGCCGGGCGCGTGCCGGGCTCCTGCGCCGGCATCGACTGCTGCGCGGGCACCTGGTACGCCTGGCCGGCCGTCGCGATGTGCTGCGGCACCGTGAAGCTCACCGTGCGCGTGTCGGGGCGCGCGGAGAAGTCGAACGCCGACGTGAGGTCGCCGCAGATCGACCGGCGCCACGCGCTGATGTTCGGCTCCTTCACGCCGAATCGCGCCTCGAGGAAACGCAGCACCGACGTATGGTCGAACGTCTCCGAGCACACCCAGCCGCCCTTCGTCCACGGCGAGATGATGATCAGCGGCACGCGCGGCCCGAGGCCGATCGGCTGGATGCCGCCCGGGTCCGCGCCCGGCACGAGGGGGCTCATCTCGCCCGGGTACTTGTTCAGGTCGAGCAGCTCGTCACCGAGATTCGACAGCAGGTTCGACGACACGATGCCCTGGCCGCCCACACCGCTCGTGACCGGCGGCACCGGCGGCACGACGTGGTCGAACAGCCCGTCGTTCTCGTCGTAGTTGAGGATGAACACCGTCTTCGCCCACACCTCGGGGTTCGACGTCAGCGCCTCGAGCACCATGTTGATGTAGAACGCGCCGTCGGTCGGCGATGCCTGCGGGTGCTCGCTGTACTTGTACGGCGACACGATCCACGACACCTGCGGCAGCCGGTTCGCCTGCACGTCGGCCTTCAGCTCGGCGAGCGTGTGGTCCGACGCGCCCTTGTCGACCAGCGGACCGCTCGCGCCTTCCTTCACCTGGAAGCGCTTGAAGAACATCAGCGAGTTGTCGGTGTAGTTGTCGGTCGGGTCGCCCGGGATGCCCGTGCCGCCCTGGTACACCTTCCAGCTGATCTTCGCGTTCTCGAGGCGTTCGGCATAGGTCGTCCACGTGTAGCCGTTCACGTCGTCGCGCTCGCCGATGCCCGGGCCGTTCGGCGGGCTGCCGTAGATGTTGCGCGGGTCGACCGTGCCGGTCCACAGGTAGATGCGGTTCGGCGCGGTGTCGGCATGCGCGGAGCAGAAGTACGAATCGCAGATCGTGAACGCATCGGCCAATGCGTAGTGGTACGTGAGATCCTGGCGCTTCAGGTAGCCCATCGTCAGCACGTCCTGCTTCTGGTTCACCCACTGATCCCACTGGCCGTTGTTCCAGGACAGGTGGCCGCTGCTCCAGCCGTGGTTGGTACCCGGCTGGAATTCGGTCGTCTGCTTCGGATCGAGGTAGAACGGCAGCACGTACGGTGCCGACGAATCGAGGCCGCGCGAATGGTAGTTCTTCGTGAACACCGACGCCGGCGGCTGCTGCCACACCGGTGCGCCGCTCGGCAGCAGGTGCGGGCGCGGATCGTTGAAGCCGCGCACGCCGCGCAGCCCGCCGAAGTAATGGTCGAACGAACGGTTTTCCTGCATGAAGATCACGACGTGTTCGACGTCGCGAATCGTGCCCGTGCGATAGGCGGCCGGCATCGCCAGCGCATTGCGGATCGCGGGCGGAAAGCCCGCGTAGGCGGCCATCGCGCCGGCCGACTGCGCGGCGAGGCGCAGGAAATCGCGTCGATTGTTCGAGGACATGAAGAGAACCCTGTTGTCGATAGGAGTGGGGGCGCCGGTCGAGCGGGGCCGGCGGTGGTGCGTTGCCGCTATTACCCCGCATCGGCGTGTCCCGGCCGTGACCGGTTACCGCAGGTTTCTTTTGGTTACCCACAAGAATTTTTTCGAAGCGACGCACGACGCGCCTTTCATCCGGCCGACACACGCATGCGCTACGCTGACGCGCGATACAGAGGGGAGAAGCCGAGTCGTGTTCGATCAGCTGAAGGCGTTCCACGCGACCGTCCGGCAGGGCAGCATCACGCGCGCCGCGCGCCACCTGGGCGTGAGCCAGCCGACGATTGCCGCACAGATCCGGCAGGTCGAGCAGGTGTACGGCGTCGAGCTGTTCTACCGCAGCGGCCGCAAGCTCGAGGTCACCGAGACGGGCATCGAGCTGCTGCCGCTCGTCGAGAAGATGATTGCGCTCGAGGCGCAGGCCGACATCATGCTGCGCAACGTCGGCGGCCTGTTCGAAGGCCACCTGCGGATCGGTGCGACGGGGCCGTACTACATCATGGACGCGGTCGGCCGCTTCTCGAACGCGCATCCGTCGATCGCGCTCACGTGCCGGATCGGCAATTCCGAGGAGATCCTGCAGTCGCTGCAGGAATTCCGCATCGACCTCGCCGTCTCGTCGCAGCGCAACGATGCCGAAGGCCTCGAACGCAAGGTGATCTCGACCGACCCGCTCGTGCTCGTCGTGCATCGAACGCATCCGCTCGCGCGTTTCGACGCGATCGAGCCGGCGCAGCTCGCCGACGTGCGGCTGCTGATTCGCGAGGAAGGCTCGGTCACGCGCCGCTGCACGGAGACGATTCTCGCGACGGCCGGCGTCGCGGCCGTCTCGGTGGCCGAGATCGGCAGCCGCGAAGCGATCCGCGAGGCGATCCTGCACGGCGTGGGCGGCAGCCTGTTTCCGCTCGGCGAGGCCGAACGTCATCCGGATTTGCGCGTGATCGCGCTGCGCGGCGTCGACACGACGATCGACGAATACGTGTACTACCTGAAAGCGCGCCGCCAGAGCCCGGCGATCGACGCGTTCCTCGCGTGCATCCTGCCCGCCGGCAGCGACGCGGCCGGGGCGGATGAAGCAGGACGAACGGCGCGGCGGGCAAACGCGCGCTGAACTGCCGCGCGTTCGCCGGTTCCGCACTTGACTGGCGCTTTTCTCGCGCCTTCCCTCGTTTTTCCTCGTGCCTTCCTTCTGTCGTTGCGCTCACATCACTTCGGCAGTGCCGGAATCATCCACGTCAGCACGTGCTGCTGCAGGAACACGAGCACGCCGAGCAGCAGCGTGAGAATCACGCTGTGCCAGAACGTGCGCGCGAACACGACACCCTCCTGCCCTTTCAGGTCCGTCGTCGACACGCCCGTCGCGATGTTCTGCGGCGAGATCATCTTGCCCATCACGCCGCCCGACGAGTTGGTCGCGGCCATCAGCACCGGATCGAGGCCGAGCTGCCGGGCGGCGACGACCTGCAGGTTGCCGAACAGCGCGTTGCCCGACGTGTCGCTGCCGGACAGGAAAACGGCGATCCAGCCGAGCGACGCGGACACCAGCGGGAACAGCGCGCCCGTCGACGCGACACCGGTGCCGAGCGTGTAGCTGATCCCCGAGTAGTTCAGCAGGTACGCGAGCCCGACGATCATCATCACCGTGACGATCGCGATCCACGTCTGCCGCCAGGTCTTCGCCACGCATTCGAAGAAATCGCCGACGCCGGTGCGCGTCAACGCGGCCGTGACGATCGCGGACAACAGGATTGCGGTACCCGTGCCGAGCGGCTGGAAGTCCCATATCGCCGCATAGGGCTTGTGGTACAGCGACACGAACACCGCGTTGTGCAGGCCCGGCCACTTGATCTTCACGTCGCCGATCGCCGCGATGTTCGCGTGCACCCACACGATCACGACCACCGACACGACGAGCCACGGCAGCCAGCCGCCGAAGCCCGCGCGCGCGGCGCCGGCCGTTGCCGGCACGCTGCGCGCGAGCGCGTATTGCGGATCGGGCTGCGGCTTCCACAGCTGCAGGAAGCCGATCGTGACGATCAGCGACGTGAGCGACGACAGCACGTCGGTGAGCTGGTAGCCGAGGAAGTTCGACGTGACGAACTGCGCGATCGCGAAGCTGCCGCCCGACACGAGCAGCGCGGGCCACAGCTTCGAGATCGAGCGCAGCCCGCCGTATGCGCCGACCACGTAGAACGGCAGCAGCAGCGCGAAGAACGGCAACTGGCGGCCGACCATCTGCGCGAGTGTCGCGGGCGGCAGCGACGTCACCGCGCCGAGCACGGTGATCGGCACACCGAGCGCGCCGAACGCGACCGGCGCCGTGTTGAACAGCAGCGTATAGGTGAGCGCTTCGAGCGCGGGGAAGCCGAGCGCGATCAGCAGTGCGCTCGTGATCGCGACCGGTGTGCCGAATCCCGAGATCCCTTCGAGCAGGCAGCCGAACGAGAACGCGACGACGAGCAGCACGAGGCGGCGATCGTCGGGCAGGTTGTCGAGCATCCACTGCCGGAACTGGTCGAAACGGCCCGACTTCACCGCGATGTTGTACAGCAGCAGCGCGTTGAAGACGATCCACATCACCGGCACGACCGCGAGCGCCATGCCCGCGCCGACCGCGTTGAACGCGAGCCCGGCCGGCATGCCCCATGCACCGATCGCGACCGCGAGGCCCGCGACGAGCCCGGCGAGCGAGGCCTGCCACGCGGGGCGGCGCAGCACGCCGAGCGCGATCAGCGCGACCGCGATCGGGATCGCGGCGACGATGAAGGACAGCAGCAGCGAGTTGGCGACCGGCGTCAACGGCTGTGCGAAGACGATGCCGGGCGGTAGGGCGTCGGTGGGGTTCATCGTGTCTCCAAAGTCGCCCCGGGTCGGCGCTGCCGCGCCCTCCCGGATTCGGTACAAAGCGGTCGTTCTCCGGTCACGACAACGATCAGGCGCTTGCGCACGCAACGACGTCGCCCGGCCAACCGATCGGTCGCTTAAAAGAGGTTAGGAGGCGCGCGGCGCTTGTACAAGGGGGACAAGCCCGATGCGTGCCGACCCGATACGGAGCGACCGCCACACGCTGGCCGGCAGCGGTCAGGCCGCTGTCGCATTCGACAGGAAACCCGTCACGAGCGGCTCACGCGTGCAATGTTGCACATGCGGCAAAGGTGCCTGACGGCGGGCGGGATGTTTCGTTTGGCGTCCGAAGCCTAGACTGGTCGCATCGATTCCGCCCGCGCCTGCCACTGCAGGCACGGCACCGGAACCTCTGGGAGTGAACACGATGAAGACGATGAAACAGGCGGCATGCGCATGCGTGCTGATCGGCGCGGCCTTCGCCGCTCACGCGCAGGCCGCATCGACGCTGACGCGCGCCGAGGTCCGCCAGGAACTCGTGGAGCTTCAGGCCGCCGGCTACCGGACGAGCCTCGCCAGCAGTCCCGACTTTCCGGAAACCATGCAGGCGATCATGCACCGTGCCGCGCAGGCACGCGGCGAGGACGCCGGCTACGGCAGCGAAGGCGGGGCAAACGTGGAATCGGGCAAGCCGGCGCTGCCGCACGCGATCGATCGCGGCACCTACGCGCATCACTGACGGCTGATCGAACCGGATCGAGCGCACAACGGTGCGACCCGACCGGCGACGGAGATACGACGCATCGTGCACCGCGCCGACCGACGCGGTGCACGTGCGCAAACATCACACGCTGAAGCGGTTCAGCGTATAGGCGCGATAGGCCGCGACGAACGCGTCGAACGATCCGGCCTCCTTCGCTTCGAGCTCGGCCTGCTCGGCCAGCGATTTCGCGGCGAGCGCCTGCTCGGTGCGCAGCGTATCCGCCGACGGCGGATGTGCGCGGAAATGCGCGGCATGCGCTTCGCTCTGCGCCAGCGCGAACCCGAGGAACGACTGGCCGCGCTCGCGCATCGTGCGCAGCACGTGCGCCGACGGCGTGCGCTCCGGATCGGCGAGCTTCTCGCGTTGCGCGGCGATCGCGCGCACGTGCTCGTCGCCGCCGCGGATTTCGTCGAGACGGCGGCCGATGGTTTCGATGTCGGCCATCAGCTCATCCGCCCATGCCTGCAGCGTGACCGGCTCGCCGTCGCGCTGCAGCGTGAGCCCCGGCTTGCGCCCTTCCATCGTCACGCTGCCGAAGTTCGCGTTCGCTTCCTTGTACGCGGGGCAGTCGAGCGCCGGGCTCTCGTCGAGCGCGCACGCGAGCAGGAACGCGTCGATGAAGCGCGCGGTTTCCAGTGCGATACCGGTCGGCTCGAACGGATCGATGTCGAGACAGCGCACCTCGATGTACTGCACGCCGCGCGATGCGAGCGCATGCAGCGGCCGCTCGCCCGAATACGTGACGCGCTTCGGCCGGATCGTCGAGTAGAACTCGTTCTCGATCTGCAACACGTTCGTGTTGATCTGGATCCACTCGCCGTCGCGATGCGTGCCGATCGCCTCGTAGGCCGGATACGGCTCGCTCACGGCCTTCGACAGCGCGTCCAGATAGCCGGGCAGCGTGTTGTAGTCGACGTGCAGCGCAGCCTGGGCGGTCGTGTTCGAGTAGCCGAGATCGCTCATCCGCAGGCTCGTCGCATACGGCAGGTACAGCGTATCGGCATCGAACGTGTCGAGCTTGTGCGGCTTGCCGCGCAGGAACTTCGTGTCGAGCGCGGGCGACGCGCCGAACAGGTACATCAGCAGCCAGCTGCGGCGGCGGAAGTTGCGGATCTGCGCGAGATAGCGCTCCGACTGGTAATCGACGAGCGTGGCCGTCGAGCCTTCTTCCGCATGCAGGCGCCGCCACACTTCCTCGTGCAGCGAGTAGTTGTAGTGGATGCCGGCGATGCACTGCATCGTGCGGCCGTAGCGATACGCGAGGCCGCGCCGGTACACCGTCTTCAGGCGGCCGATGTTCGACGTGCCGTAGTCGGCGATCGGGATCTGGTCATCGGCCGGCAGCAGGCCGGGCATCGAGTCGTTCCACAGCATCTCGTCGCCGAGCGACGCATACACGTAGCGATGCAGATCGTCGAGACGTTCGAGCGTGATCGCGGCGTCGCCTTCCGCGGGCGTGATCAGCTCGATCAGCGCTTCGGAATAGTCGGTCGTCAGCGACGGATGCGTGAGCGCCGAACCGAGCGCGCGCGGATGCGGCGTGAACGCGATCATCCCGTCGCGCGTCACGCGCAGGCTTTCCTTTTCGATGCCGCGCAGGCCGTCGGGCAGATGCTGCCGCGTCGGGCCCGAGCTCAGTGCTTCGAGGCGATTCAGCAGCAGTTCGGACTGGCGGTGAGTCATGGTGTTCGACATGGAGACGCAAGTGCGTGACGGCCGCGCGCAGAACGCCGCGCGCGGCCGGCTAGATTGTTGGTCGCTTCGTTGGTAGCGGGCACTTTAACATCTCGCCGAAACACGCGCTTGACGTGGCTCCGGGCATGGTGCGCAGGCCGGAGCGGGCCGCCGGACGGGCCGGTCGCGGCGGTCGCCGCATCTGCCACCGGTTCCAGGCGGCGGCGACGGGCACGCTGGTTACGCGAATTCGTCCGACGGAACGTGACGCGCGAACGGGTGGCGGCAGGTGCAACCGTGCCGCCGAATCGATCGCGGAAAGCGGGGCAAGCGGGCAATGCGCGCCCGGCATCCTGCGGGCGACGGATGCGCTGAATTGCCGTGACGGCCAATGTCAGGCGAATAGCCTGCGCGTGTCGCCACGACCCGCGCAACGGGTTGCATCGCGGCCGCGTCAGGTCGCACCCGGCCGCGAGCCTCGGCGATCACCCGCCGCGCGCGCCGCCCGCCCGGTCGGCCACTTCGTTCCACAAATGCAGCGCCGCGTACGCGCGCCACGGCCGCCAGCCTTCGGTGCGGTGCTTCTGGGTCGCGAGCCGGTCGAGCGCCGGATCGCGCGCGGCGATCGACTGCATCAGCACGAGGTCGGAGGCCGGCCATGCGTCCGGATCGCGCCATGCGCGCATCGCGATGTATTCGACGGTCCACGGGCCGATGCCCGGCAGATCGAGCCACGCACTGCGCAGCGTCGCGAGATCGGCGTGCTCGCGATCGACCGGCACGTCGCCGGCCGCCACCGCGCGTGCCACGCCGGTCAGTGCCGCCACCCGCTTGCCGGGCATCCCGATCTTGTCGAGATCGCAGGCGGCCAGCGCGTCGGGCGTCGGGAAACGCCACGCGGGCATGCCGTCGTCTTCATGAACCACACGCTCGCCGGCGCGCTCGACGAGCCGGCCGACGATCGTCGTCGCGGCCTTCACGCTCACCTGCTGGCCGACGATCGCGCGCACGGCCAGCTCGAACCCCGACCATGCACCCGGCACGCGCAGCCCCGGCGCGGCTTCGACGAGCGGCGCGAACCACGGATCGCGCGCCAGCCCGCTGCCGATGGCGGCCGGATCAGCGCCGACGTCGAACATCGTCGCGACGCGCGCGGCGAACGCATCATCGACATGACGCGCAACCGCGCCTTCGACCGTGGCAACCAGGCAATGCTTGCGCGGATGTTTCGCGACCGTGAGCCGGCCGGCGTCGCCGTGCAGGTCCACGATGCGGCGATACACGCCGTCCGCCACCTGCTCGACGCCCGGAATCGCGCGCCCGCTGAAGAAGCGCAGCACGCGCGCCCAGTCGTAAGGCGCATTGAAGCGCAGTTCCATTTGCGCGGACGGCGGCACCTGGCCGCCGTTCACGATGGACGTAATCGTTGTTTTTGCGATGCTCAAACTGCGCTGCCCTCCGCAACGGATTCGGTTTCATCGTCATGCACATGCCGCGCCTCGGACGCGAGCAGCGTCGCCTTGCGGCGCACGCCCCAACGATACCCGGAAAGCGCGCCGCCCTTCTGTACGACGCGATGGCACGGGATGGCGAGCGCGACCGGGTTCGACGCGCACGCGGATGCGACGGCGCGCACCGCACGCGGGGAGCCCAGCGCCTCGGCGATCTCCGAGTAGCTGCGCGTTTCGCCGTACGGAATATGCGTCAGCGCTTCCCATACGCGCTGCTGGAATGCGGTCGGCGCGATGTCGAGCGGCAGGTCGAATGCGTGCCGCGTGCCGTCCAGGTACGCGCGGATCTGCGCGACGAACGGCGCGAGCCGTGCCGACGCTTCGACCAACTCGGCGCGCGCGAACGCGTCCTTCAGCTCGCCGACGAGCGCGGCCGGTTCGTCGCCGAACGCGATCCGGCAGATGCCCTGTTCGGTCGCGGCGACGAGCACCGTGCCGAGCGACGTCGATGCGGTCGCAAAGTCGATCCGGAGACCCGCCCCCTGGCGGCGGAACGCCGACGGCGCCATCCCGAGCTCGCGCGGCACCGACGCATAGAGCCGCGACGGCGAGTTGAAGCCCGCGTCGACGGCCGCCTGCGTGACCGGCTGCCCGCTTTGCAGCGCCTGCCGCAGCGCGGCGCCGCGCTGTGCGGCCTGGTACTGCCGCGGCGACACGCCGACCACACGCTTGAAGAGCCGCTGAAGGTGAAACGGGCTCACGTGCACGGCATCGCTCAGTTGCTGCAGCGTGAGCCGCTCGGCGTGCGCGTCGAGCACCGCACACGCGCGGTTGACGATCTCGAGCTCGCGCGGCAGCCCTTCCGGCTGGCAGCGCTTGCAGGGCCGGAAGCCGGCCGCACGTGCGGTGGCCGTATCAGCGAAGAAGGACACATTCTCGCGGCGCGGCTGCCGCGACGCGCAGGTCGGGCGGCAGAACACGCCGGTCGTGCTCACGGCGTAGAAGAACGCGCCGTCCGCATGCGGATCGCGCTCGGTAACGGCGCCCCAGCGGGCATCATCGGTCGGATAGGCGGTTTTCATCTGAACCTCGCACTCTCTAGTGTAGATGGTGCCTACTCTAGACATCGGCACGTGCCGTCGCGCCCTGAATCTTGCTCTGTGATTCGCCCCGGACAATCGGGGGCGCATCGATTAAGAATAAATCCGACAAAACGCGCGCGCCGGCTGCTCCAGCGCGGTTTTCGTCATCGTCCCGTCACCATTTTGCTGCACTGCGGATGCGACAAATCGCCGTCCTGACGTTTTTTTGCATTCGGAATATTGCGTCGCACCATTGCCGTGTGTATAGTTGGAACTGTCTCCTCCATGTCTCCTCCTGATATGGATTAAGCCCGTTCCGCTCTGCGTGAACGGGCTTTTTTTCGTCCGTCGATTGTGCCGCGTTCCGGCCGGCGGCGCAGGCACGATGCGTCTACACTCGATGCTCGTGGATTGCGAAGGAGAGCCTGCCCATGAAACCGACCATCCGCGCGATCGATCACATCGTGCTGCGCGTGACCGACATGGCCGCGATGACGCGCTTTTACTGCGACGCCGTCGGCTGCCATGTGGAGAAGGAACAGCCCGATCTGGGCCTCGTACAGTTGCGCGCCGGCGACGCGCTGATCGACCTGTTGTCGGTCGGCGGCCCGATCGACCGCCCCGACAGCGGCCCGCCCGGCACGGGACGCAATCTCGATCACCTGTGCCTGCGCGTCGAGCCGTTCGATCCCGACGCCCTGACCACCCATTTCGCCGCGCATGGCGCACGGCCGGGCGCACCCGCGGAACGCTACGGCGCCGGCGGCTACGGGCCGTCGATCTACCTGTTCGACCCGGAAGGCAACATGCTCGAATTCAAGGGGCCGCCGGCCGCGATCGGCTGAACGCGGCCGGCCGTCGCGCGGGCCGTCACGCGTCCGCGCGCGCCTTCAGCACCGTCCATTCGACCGCTACCGGATCGTGGTCGGCGCTCGAAATCCACGCGGTGCCGTCCTGCACCGTGCACTGCAGGCGCATCGTGCGCTCCGCGAGTTTCCCGAGCGCGGCTGCGACGCCGTCGTTCAGCGACAGCACCTGCACGTTGCGCAGCCGCTCGACCTTGCTGCGCACGCCCTGCCACCAGATATCCGACGTCTTGCCGCCGTATGCGATCACCGTGACCTGCCCGGCGCGGCCGGACGCCTTCGAGATGCGCCGCTCGTCGGGCTGGCCGGCTTCGATCCAGACGTCGATCGCGCCCGTCAGGTCCTTCTGCCACAGATCGGGCTCGTCGACGTCCGACAGCCCCTTGCAGAATTCGAGCCGCTCGTGCGCGAACAGCGCGAACGCGACGATGCGCACCATCATCCGGTCGTCGGTTTCCGACGGATGGCGCGCCACCGTCAGCGCGTGATCGGCGTAGTAATGCCGATCCATGTCGGCGATTTGCAGTTCGGCTTTGTAGATCGTGGATTTCAGCGCCATGCGGATGCGGCCCGGGCGGGCATTCGGTTCGGTCGGGCCGTGATGATACCGAATGCGCGCCGTCCGGCGCGTGTCACACGCGTTTCACAGCGCAACGGCCCGGCATGAGCCGGGCCGTGTTCGGTTCGCGCCGCCGGCTCATCGGGCCGGCGCGCTCGCGCGTCGTGTGACGGCGCAGTGAATGGACGGTTATTGCTTGACGAAGCGCGAATCGGTCCAGAGACCCTGCTGGTCGCTGTTGTCGGCGCTGACGAACTGCACGTCGCCCTGGTCGACCGACACCACGCGGAAGCGCTGGCCTTCCGGCACGGACAGGCAACGGAAGTCGTCGAAGTACTGCTGCTTCGCCTGCGACTTGCCGTCACGCTCGTGACTCAGTACGGAGTCCAGATTGTCTTTCGACAGGCAGCCCCATGCGTTCTTCGTCAACTGGATTTCCTGCGTCGGCTTGACGGCCGAATCGCCGCCGGCCTGGGCAATCGATACCGCGCAAAATGCGCCGACGAGGGCAAAAAGGATACCGGTACGCTTCATCATGTTCTGTCTCCAGGCTTGCGGGCACCAGGCTTGGGTTAGCTATGTGCTTAAAGGTGATCGTCAACCCACATTTTTCACTTTAGAAGACCGGCAAGCGATAGCAAGCACATTTGTTGTGCGACCGCAATAGCGGCGGATTGTCGCACCCCGCGCGCAGCCCGTTTTTTGCACCATGCGCAGGCGAGGCAACGCGCACCTCCCGTCAGGCAGGCCCGCACCGCCGGGCGGAAAGCGTTGCGCAGCAAGACTTTCAGCAAAGTTACAATGCGGCGATTGAACGGTTTGGATAATCCATTTCGCTATCCGGATCATTTTGATGCGCCGCACATAAAGTCATCCGAAACGATTCGACTTTACCGCAACGCGGAATCGCATTTACCTGATACAAGAAAAATGCCAGGTATAAGCGAATCCGTATTTATCCGTACTTCTCCGCATGCATGCAGCGCCCGCGGAAGCCTCACCGCAAGCGCCTTTCGTCAGCGTGTTTACCCTGCTTTATTTGGGCCGGATTGCTGACGCTCGAAATAATCGCGCTGAAAGATGCACATGCGATAAGCGTTGTGATACGCGCCGTTTCCGAAAAATTCTTCCTTCAATTCGGCCTCGTGCTGGAATCCGCATTTCTCGTACACATGAATCGCCGCCGCATTCGACGTATCGACGATCAGGTACAGCTTGCGCATGTTCAGCACCTTGAACGCGTATTCGATCGCGAGGCGCGTCGCCTGCCCTGCATAGCCGCGCCCCTGGCATTGCGGCGCGATGATGATCTGGAACTCACCGCGGCGATGGATGTAGTCGAGCTCGATCAGCTCGACGAGGCCCACCAGTTCGCCTTGCGCGTCGACCGAGACGAAACGGCGCTCGCGCTGGTCGTGCACGTGGCGGTCGTACAGTTGTGACAGTTCCGAGAAGGTTTCGTACGGCTCCTCGAACCAGTAGCGCATGATCTTTGCGTCGTTGTTCAGCTCGTGGACGAAGCGCAGGTCCTGGCGCTCCAGCGGCCGCAGCGCGAGCGTGTTGGTATCGTTCTGGAGTTGCATGTTCATGTCCTTTTTGATGCCCGCGCACATGCGGCAAGGCCGCGTCCGGGCCTGTTTCGCACTGTAAGAAATTGAACGCGGGCGAAGTTCAGAGCCTAGAATGGGAGCAAGGGTTCCTGCCACCGCGAGGAGGCTATCGTGTTCGAGCAAGTCATACTCGGAATTTTCCTCGTGCTGCCGCTCGTGATCGTGGCGGCGCTGTTTTCCGACGAACTTTGGCAGGAACATCGGCGTCAGCATCCTCGCGACGAAAACGCACCGCACATCGACTGGAAGCATCCGTGGCGCCGCGTGCGACGCGAGCATTGAGTCGATCGCCGTTCATCCGCGGGGCGCGCCGGCCCGGCCGCCCTGGCATGTGAACGCCTGATGCGCCCGGTAAAGCACCAGAATTCCGCCTCGATCCGAATACCGCTCAACCCGCTCACTCCGCGAGACACCGCCGTGAACGACCAGCCCGCCCAGCCTCCGCACGACATTCCCAACGAAACGATCGACCTGCAGATCACTGACGTGCTGGCGGCCGTCCACTACCCGGCCAACAAGGATGCGATCGTCGATGCCGCGCGCGACGCCGGCGCCAGCAACGAAGTGCTGTCGATGCTCGACGGCCTGCCCGAACAGGACTACGCGGACGTCAATGCCGTCACGCACTGGGTCGCCGGCAACTTCGGCCCCGGCCTCGGAGTTTGAGCGCGCGCCCATAACGCGATAGGATCAGGCCGCACCGGTCGCGCAGCGGCCGGCTGCCTGTCGCCCGGCGCAAGACCGGGCGTTTCCGCCTACGTGCCCGGGGAACTCCATGGAAGGCATCCTGATCCAGCACACGACACGCCGCCAGCTCTGGTTCGGCGCACTGACGGCACTCGTCATCGTGCTCGCGCTCGGGATTGCCGCGCCACACGCGAACGTTGTGCTGCCGGCCGTCGAGCCGTTCATGCCGATGTGTGCGCTCACCGTGTTCACCACCGCGAGCATCGCGGCGTTCTTTCTCGGCGCGCAGTTCACCGTGACGCGCCAGCCGGTGCTCGGCGCGCTCGGCGGCGCCTACGCGTTCACCGCGCTCGCCGTCGCGCTGCAGCTGCTCACCTTTCCCGGCGTGTTCGCGCCGCACGGGCTGTTCGGCGCGCAACCGCAAAGCGCCGCGTGGATGTGGATCTTCTGGCATGCCGGCTTCCCGGGTTTCGTGATGGTCGCGCTGCTCGCGCGCGAGCGGCTGGCGCGCGCACCGATCGGCGCGCAGCAGACACGCTCGTGGACGGTCGTGCTGATCGGCGGGCCGGCTGTCGTCGCCGGGCTGCTGTGCCTGTTCGCGCTGAATGTGTCGCTGCCGCCCGCGTTTCATCCGCCGGGCGACGCGGCCGTGCTGCCCGTCAACGCCGTCGCGCTGGTCGTGTGGCTGCTCAATGCGCTGGCGCTCGTGGCCGTGCTGGCCACCGGCCGGCTGCGCACGACGCTCGACCTGTGGCTCGCGATCGCGGTGCTCGCGTGCCTCACCGACACGACGCTGAACCTGATGAGCACCAATCGCTTCACGGTCGGCTGGTATCTCGCGCGCATCTTCAGCATGTTCACGCCGGGCGTGCTCGTGTGCGTGCTCGCGTGGGAAGTGACGATGCTGTACCAGCGGCTGTTCGAGGCGCACGCGACGCTGATCCGTTCGTCAGCGCGCGACGGCCTGACGGGCGCGTTCAACCGCATGCACTTCAACGATCATTTCCACACGCTGTTCCTGCAGGCGCGACGGCAAGGCGAACCGCTGTCGCTGCTGATGGTCGACGTCGACCGCTTCAAGGCCTACAACGACGCGTTCGGTCACGTGAAGGGCGACGCGTGCCTGATCGCGGTCGCGAATGCGCTGGCCGGCGCGGTACGGCGGCCGGCGGACATCGTCGCGCGTTACGGCGGCGAGGAGTTCGCGATCGTGCTGCCGAACACGGGCGCGCGCGGTGCGCGGGTGGTGGCCGAGGAAGCGCGCGAAGCGGTGCTGCGGCTCGATCTCGCGATGCCGGCTGCGCCGGCTGGGCGCGTGAGCGTGAGCGTCGGCTGCGCGACCGTGTCGGCCGACGATCTGTCGACGCCCGATGCGTTGATCGAAGCCGCCGATGCCGCGCTGTATCGTGCGAAGGATACGGGGCGAAACAGGGTCGTCACCGCCTGAAAACGTCTGCGGTTTGCGTATTTGTTACGGTCATTGTGACCGGAATAATCCGCCGTTACGGATTGCGGAACAGGGAAACGATCGCTTACAGCCGGTGTTGCGCGCGCTCGCTATGCTGGGTTCCATATTGAACCCACGCAGGTGAACACGATGAAGAAGACCCTTTTGCTGATTGCCGGCGTCGCCGTGCTGTTGAGCGGCTGTATCGTGGTGCCCGATGGTGGCGGGTATTACGGTGGTGGCGGGTATTACCATCACCGTCATTGGGATTGATGACGGGATGACGGCCTTGTAACTGGCGAAGTTGTTGAAACAGGAGGGGCGGGATAAGCCCGCCCCTTCATCACGATGATCGCCATCGTCAGCGTCCGTCGCGCAGGTCACGACGCATCACGCTGGCTCATCTCGTATCGGCTGCGCCGATCAGAATGGAAGAGAGATGATCGCTCCGCCGCACGCACCGATGCACCACCCCTGGCCAGGGCCACGGTGGTCCTTGTAATCCGGGTGGTTGTACCCGGCCAAACGATCCCAACTGGGCGTCTGCACATAGATCACCAGGTTGCCATCCGGCTGGAATGCGAACAAGGCATTGCTATTTCCGCCCGTGTTGGTTTTCCAAATCGGCGTGCCGGCATCGTTATACAACACGAAATTCCCGTCGTTCTGCATCCATGCGGACGTTACACCTTTGCCTGCCGTGCCCGTGTTCCAGATCGGAGCACCATTCTTGTACAGTACCAAGTTCCCATCGGCCTGCAGAATGAAAAAGTATTGCCCAATCGAATAACTCACCCCAGCCGTCAGCTTGGTGTTCGGATAAAGGACACGAGCCTCGTTTGATTGCATGCTCGAAACATCGCTCGTCTTGCTATCCCAAATGGGACGCATCCAGTAGAAGACAATATTTCCGTCATCCTGAACATTCAGAAACGAGTTGGAGCGCTCCGTCTTGATTACCCAGATCGGACGGTTATCATCGGTATAAAGCACGAAATTTCCGTCCGGCTGCATAACCGCACGTGTCACGCCTTTCCCATTGGTCTTTGCTTGCCACACGACCTGGCCGTTGGACGCATAGAGAACCAGGTTTCCGTCTGACTTCTGCAGCGTCAGGCAATACTGGTTGTTATCGGAACATACCGACTGTCCCGCCCACATCGTAACACCAGGTTCAAGATGCTTTGCGAATGCAAGCGATTGAAAAACCAAGAAAATAAAAGCAAAAACAGACAGCTTTTTCACGCCTTCCCCCGGAATCAGTTGAGTTTGATAGTTCTCTTCTTTCTTCACATCAACCTGCGCGACGCAATCCTACATTTGTTCATACTAATGAGGCAAGATTTTTATCGCACGTGTGAGATCCCGGAATTCAGCACACATTTTCTGCTCAACGCACAATCGATTGGCCACTGCGATCAGTGCATCTTTCAAGACAAACCGCGTTCAATATTTCGAAAAAACCAGCAACGACAAATTGCGCTCCGTGGGCAGGAGCGTCAGTTGCTTCCCGGAGTCACCAAACAGGACAGACACTGACTTCGCCAGAACGACTCTGGCTCCATCGATAGACGGTGTCACTTCCCGATACAAAACCTGCTGAAAATCACCCCCAGCAGATCATCCGAAGTGAACTCCCCGGTAATCGCATTGAGCTTTTCCTGCGCGAGCCGCAGTTCCTCGGCAAACAGATCGAGTGACTGCGCGCGCTGCTCCGCATGATCCGCCGCCTGCGCCAGATGCTCCTGCGCGGCCCGCAGCGCGATCAGATGCCGTTCGCGCGCGAGATACACGCCTTCCGCCCCCGACTGCCACCCGGCAATCCGCAGCAGCTCCTCACGCAGCATGTCGATCCCGTCGCCGCGCTTCGCCGACAGATGCACCTCGGTCAAATCACCTTCCGCCGCCGGATGCTCGACGCACGCCGCCACACCAGTCAGATCCGTCTTGTTCAGTACGCGCACCACCGGCACGCCGCCCGGAAACCGCGCCGCGATCGTCTCGTCGTCCGCCGTCATCCCGTTGCGCGAATCCAGTAGATGCAGCACAACATCCGCCCGCTCGATCTCGCTCCACGTCCGCGCGATACCGATCCGCTCGACCTCGTCCTCCGTCTCGCGCAACCCGGCCGTATCGATGATGTGCAGCGGAATCCCTTCGACCTGGATCGTCTGCGCGACCTTGTCGCGCGTCGTGCCCGCGATCGGCGTGACGATCGCCAGCTCCGCGCCGGCCAGCGCATTCAGCAACGACGACTTGCCGACGTTCGGCTGCCCCGCGAGCACGACCGACAGCCCTTCGCGCAACAGCGCCCCTTGCCGCGCATCACCCAGCACGTGCGCAAGCTGCGCACGAATCTTCGCGAGCTTGCCGCGCGCGTCGGCCGCTTCCAGGAAATCGATCTCTTCTTCCGGAAAATCGAGCGTCGCCTCGACCAGCATCCGCAGCGTGATTACGTCGTCGACGAGCGCATGGATCTGCCGCGAGAACGCACCATCGAGCGAACGCCCAGCCGAACGCGCGGCGGCTTCGGTACTCGCCTCGATCAGGTCAGCCACGGCCTCGGCCTGCGCGAGATCGAGCTTGTCGTTCAGGAACGCGCGCCGCGTGAATTCGCCCGGCTCCGCGAGCCGCAGCCCGAAACCGCGCCCCGCATCGAGGCAGCGCTGCAGCAGCAGTTGCATCACGATCGGCCCGCCGTGCCCCTGCAGCTCGAGCACGTGCTCGCCGGTGTACGAATGCGGTGCCGGAAAGTACAGCGCGATCCCGCGATCGAGCGGCGCGCCGTGCTCGTCGAGGAACGGCACGTAGCTCGCGTGGCGCGGTGCGAGCTTCTGCCCGCACAACGCGTCGATCAGCGGCAACGCGGCCGCCTCGCCGCCGCGCCCGAACGACACGCGGACGACCCCGATGCCACCCCGGCCGGCAGCAGTGGCAATGGCGACGATCGGATCGGAATCGGTAGCGAGCATGGGAATCGGGTGAATTGGATGAATCGGGTGATCGATGAATATGGTGCGCCCGCGCAACAGTTTGGGCATCGGAACGCCGGCATTGTAGCGTGCCGGCACACACGTCACCGGCCGCCACGCAGGATTCGGACACGCTCGAATTTATCCCGCTGGGGATAAGCCAAGTATCAGCCCAATACCATGTCGCAATCACCGTTTCGGACGAGTATGCCTGCTGGAGCGGCTCAACACTGTGGCCCTCAATTCAACAGCCCACCTTGACCAAGACTGGGATTCGTCTAAACGAGATACGTTTATCCCGAATGGTTGTCTGAAACGCGGCGGTGGAATTGCACAATCTCCCCCATGCCGACATCCGAAGAAAAAGCCGCGTTCTCGGAACGCCTGAAATTCGCCCTGCGGCGCAGCCCGGAGAAGGTCACCGGTGCGACTGAGCTGGCGAATCGATTCAATCTGCGCCACCGCGGAGCGCAACCCGTGTCGCCGCAAACCGCGCACAAATGGCTGACGGGCCGCACGATCCCGACGTCGGACAAACTCGCCACGCTCGCCGAATGGCTGCGCGTCGAAGTCCACTGGCTGCATTACGGCCCGTCGCCGAGCGTGATCGAACACCCGACGCCGCAACCGCTGCCGCGCGACGAACGCTATCCGCCGACGCCCGAAACGATCGAACTCGCGTCGAAGATCGAAGCGTTGTCGCCGCATCATCGCTACCTCGTGCAGGAACTGGTCGAGCAGTTCTACGGCGACTCGGGCGACGCGAAGAAGGGCTGAGCCCGCACCACCGAACCCGCAAAAAGCAAAAAGCCGCATGGGCGAACCATGCGGCTTTTTTCATGCATCGCGGGGCGAACGCGCCGCCCCGCGTGTGCAACAGGCCTCAGGCCGCTTTCTTCTTGGCCCCGCCGAGCTTGCGCGTGATGTAGTACTGCTGCGCGATCGACAGCACGTTGTTCACGACGTAGTACAGCACGAGGCCGGCCGGGAAGAAGAAGAACATCACCGAGAACGCGATCGGCATGAACTTCATCATCTTCGCCTGGACGGGGTCCGGCGGGGTCGGGTTCAGGCTCGTCTGCACGTACATCGAGACGGCCATCAGCACCGGCAGGATGAAGAACGGATCGCGCTGCGACAGGTCGTGAATCCACAGAACCCACGGCGCGCCGCGCATTTCGACCGACGCGAGCAGTACCCAGTACAGCGAAATGAACACCGGGATCTGGATCACGACCGGCAGGCAGCCGCCGAACGGATTGACCTTCTCGGTCTTGTACAGCTCCATCAGCGCCGAGTTCATCTTCTGCGGATCGCTCTTGAAGCGTTCGCGCAGCGCCTGCATGCGCGGCGTGATTTCCTTCATGCGCGCCATCGACTTGTAGCTCGCAGCCGACAGCGGGAAGAACACGGCCTTGATCAGCAGCGTGAGCAGCACGATCGACCAGCCCCAGTTGCCGATGTAGCTGTGGATCTTCTCGAGCAGCCAGAACAGCGGCTTCGCGATGATCGTCACCCAGCCGTAGTCCTTCACGAGTTCCAGGCCCGGCGCGATGCCTTCGAGCATGCGCTCTTCTTCCGGACCGGCGAACAGGCGAGCCTGCACGTCGGCCGACTGGCCCGGTGCGATCGCGGCGACCGGCTGCTTCACGCCGACGCGGTACAGCGTCGGATCGATCTTTTCAGCGTAGATGTCGCGCTTCACGCCCTGCTGCGGAATCCAGGCCGACGCGAAGTAGTGCTGCACCATCGCGACCCAGCCGTTGTCGGCGGAGGTCACGTAGTCGGCCTTGTTCTTGTCGAGGTCGCTGAAGTTGATCTTCTGGAAGTGCTTCGCATCCGTGTAGACCGCCGGCCCGAGGAACGTGTGCGAGAACATCGGCGTTTCGACGGCCGTGTTGTCGCGGACGAGTTCCATGTAGACCGTCGGCGTGACAGGTGCCGTGCCGACGTTGTCGATCTTGGTGTCGACGCCGATCACGTAGCTGCCGCGCGTGAACGTGTAGGTCTTCACGACCTTCACGCCGCCCTTCACCGGCGATTCGAACGACAGCTTCAGCGTGTTCTGGTCACCCGTCATCGACGTCGAGCCCGCGTTCAGCTGCGAGTAGATGTCGTTGTGGTTCGGGAAATCGCCGCCGAGCAGGCCCGAGCGTGCGAGATACGTGTGGCCGGCCGTGTGGTCGAACAGCGTGATGTACAGGTCGGGCTGCTTGCCGTCGCCTTGCTTCTTCAGCGTCAGCTTCGCGAGCGTGCCGCCGCGCGTGTCGATTTCGCCGTCATACACGTCGGTCGAGAACTTCACGAGCTGCGCCTGGGCGGCCGGTGCCGTCGTCGACGGTGCGGCGCCGGCTGCGGCGGCAGGCACTTCACCTGCGGTCGTCGTCGTCGCGCCCGTGCCCGATGCACCGCCGGCCGCGGCCGCGGGGGCCGTCTGCGTGGCACTCGGGAAGAACATCGACGGGCGTCCATGGGACCGCTGCCAGTTGTCGTACAGCATGACAGCTGACATGAAGAAGATCACCCATAGGACGGTGCGTTTGATATCCATGCGTTGTCTCAGAGTCGATGGGACCGCGCGTCGGCTTCGCCGCGAGCGCGAGTGTCGGAGTTGGGCGGCGGGACGAGGTCGATGCCGCCCGCGGAAAACGGATGGCATCGGCACACGCGCCTGACGGCGAGATACGTGCCGCGCGCGGCGCCATGATACTGGATTGCCTCGCGCGCGTAATCCGAACAGGAAGGATAAAAACGGCAACGGTTGCCGAGCATAGGGCTCACGGCAACCTTGTAGAAGCGCAGCAAGGCGATCAATACCGTTTCCATACCTTGGGCGACGCCGTTCGGCGCCGCGTCAAAACCGGCCGGGCAGGCGCGAACGCCGCACCGCGGACGGATGCGTCACTCGGACGCGGGCTTCGACGCACGGCGAGCGATCTCCCGGACTGCCCTGTCGAGCAGTTCGCGGATCTCGGCCGCGCACATCGCCGCGAGCGGGGCGGAAGCCGCGCTCGGCAGCGCTTTCTTGTCGAAGCGCGTGTGCTGCCGCAGCAGCAGGTCGTAACCGGCGAATTCGGCCCGGCGCAGGCGAAACGCATCGCGCGCCAACCGCTTCACGAGGTTACGAGTCACCGCACGCGGCGCATACTTCTTGCCGACGACGAGCCCCAGACGCGCGGGCTGACCGGTCGGCTTGCCGTAAATCACGAAGTGCGCGGAGCGCCGCCAAGGACGCAAACGAAAAACGGATGAAAATTCATCCGTTTTCAGAAGTCGCGCAGCTTTCGGGAAGGCGGCTTTCGTCTGCGACGGATTCGCACCCGGCTCGACGGCACCTTCCGCAGGACTGCGGACGGCGGACACAGCGCGCAACCTGCCTTAGATGGCGAGGCGCTTGCGGCCCTTCGCGCGGCGAGCGTTGATGACCTTGCGGCCACCTGCCGTCTTCATGCGGACACGGAAGCCATGGGTGCGCTTGCGGCGCGTCACGGACGGTTGGTAAGTACGTTTCATGATGTTCTCACTTGTTCGAGAATGTCGAAATTCAGGGGACCGCGTGCCCTAACCGGAGGCATTCGGGCGAACGCAATCGCCGGGAATACAGGATTGGTTTTCGCGGAACCCGCTATTTAAACCGTTTTTCTGTTGACGGTCAATACTTTAGGAGTCGCTCGCCTGTGCCCACCCCGGGCGATCCGGCCCCGCGCCCCACACAACCGGCCTGTGGATAACTCGCGCTGTGGCCGCGTTTGGCGGTAGAATCTCGCCTTATCTCCAAGAATCCCGCACGCCGCTTCGGCTCGCGCCTGCCCCTCCACGACTGTGACGCAGGCGTCCGAGGCACGCTCGCACGACCGCTTCGGGCCTTGTTGCGCTACCGCGACAAGGGCGCCGGCGAGCCGCGCTGTGCACGCAAAAAACGACAGTTACTTGATGAACGATTTCTGGCAACACTGTTCCGCACTGCTGGAGCGCGAGCTGACGCCCCAGCAGTACGTGACGTGGATCAAACCCTTGGCCCCGGTGGCCTTCGATGCGTCGGCGAACACGCTGTCCATCGCCGCGCCGAACCGCTTCAAGCTGGACTGGGTCAAGAGCCAGTTTTCGGGACGGATCACCGATCTGGCCCGGGAATTCTGGAACACGCCGATCGAAGTCCAGTTCGTCCTCGATCCCAAGGCAGGCATGCGCAGCGCCGCTACCGGCGCAGCACCGGCCGCGCCGCGCGCGCCGCTGGAGCCGAGCGGCACCG